>JBCDFX010000282.1:0-5699 GCA_039177155.1 Cyanobacteria bacterium P01_H01_bin.119 | reverse complement strand
ATGCGGCAACGGGTATCGCGATTAGTTAGAAAGACCTTGTCGTTTTCAAAGAAGTTAGAAAATAATCTTGGTGCGATCTGGACCTTCATTCACGAATACAATCGCCTGGTCAGGGAGCGGCTAATTGAGTCTGGACATCCGGCTATTTCCTCTATCCTTTAATAAAAAGCACTACCGAACAAAGAACAAAACTCCATCACTCCAACACCCAAGCCCTCCGGGCAGGCTCCGCCTTTCTTGAATGCCGTCAGGCTATACACACCCCGTCACCCATCCACTCACATACGCCACTTACTTAATCCTATGCAATCCGTCTATCAGCAGCGTCGTCAGGCTCTCATGTCTTTAATTGGTGAAGGCACTGCCATTTTTGCTAGCGCCCCTCTGGCGGTGATGCATAACGATGTGGAATACAATTTCCGGCAAGACAGCGACTTTTACTATCTAACGGGCTTTGATGAGCCGGGGGCAGTGGCGGTTTTGGCTCCCCACCATGAAGAGCACAAGTTCGTCTTGTTTGTGCGCCCTAAAGATAAAGAGAAGGAAATCTGGTCGGGGCGACGTCTAGGGGTTGATGCAGCTAAAGAAGTGTTGGGTGCGGATGCCGTATTTCCGCTTGATGAATTAGATAAAAAGTTGCCGGAGTATTTGAAAGGCGGCGATCGCCTCTATTACCACTTTGGCCATGATGCCAAGCTAAACGGCAAAATTCTCCAGCACTGGCAGCGGCTGTTGGCCAGCTATGTCAAGCGGGGCACTGGGCCTGTCGCGATCGAAGACGCCAAGCTGCTATTACAGGCCCACCGCCGCATTAAAGGCCCCGAAGAAATTGCCCTGCTGCGGAAGGCGGCTGCCGTGTCGGTTAAAGCCCACAATCATGCTCGCGAAAGTGTTCAGCCCGGTCGTTATGAATATGAAATTCAAGCGGAAATGGAGCATCTCTTTAAACTGGCGGGCGGCGGCCCTGCCTATCCCTCCATCGTGGCCTCGGGAGACAACGCCTGCATTCTGCACTACGTCGAAAATAACCGACAAATGCAGGCCGGTGACCTGCTGCTGATTGACGCGGGCGGCTGCATTGACTATTACAACGCTGACATTACTCGAACGTTTCCGGTGTCGGGAAAATTTAGCGATGAGCAGCGCATTTTGTATGAGTTAGTGCTGGCAGCGCAGCTCAAGGCGATCGCCGAAATCAAACCGGGCAATCCGTTCAATACCTTTCACGATGCAGCGGTGCGTACCATCACCGAGGGCTTAGTCGAACTGGGACTCCTGGTAGGCGAGGTCGACACCCTAATCGAAGAGAAAAAGCACAAAGCCTTTTTTATGCACGGCACCGGCCATTTCCTAGGCCTAGATGTTCACGACACTGGCATTTTGCGAAATCCTGATAAGACCTGGAAGCCTTTTGAGATTGGCAATGTCGTCACCGTAGAACCGGGCGTTTACATTACCCCAGACTACGAGCCTGAGGAAGGCCAGCCGCAAGTGAGCGATCGCTGGCGCGGCATCGGCATTCGCATTGAAGACGATGTACTGGTAACCAGTACCGGGCATGAGGTGCTGACAGCAGGTGTGCCGAAGTCTGTCGCTGATATGGAGGGGTAGCTGGTGGCTGGGGGGCTATTAGGCCGGTGGGTTGTGCAGGCCAAAGAATCCAAGAACTGCATCAAGGCACAGACACGCGCTTTCTTGGTGTCGCGGTTAAAATTCCAAGGTGAAATCACCGATCGCGCTCAGCAGGGTTGCTCGAAATTGGGCGTCAAACTGGCGATCGCACCGCAGCTCCAGCAGCCGAATTCCCTGGTCAGGCAAGGTCTGTAGCCGATCGGCTAGCATTTCCCACGTTTTGATTTGCTCATAGTAAATCTGATGAGCCGCTGCCAGTAGGGCAAAGTCTACCCGCTGGGGCGTGGCAAAAAATTTTTCGAATGGAGGTTCAAACTGGGCGATGGGCAGGCTAGTAAAAATGCCACCGCCTTGGTTATTAACCAGCACAATGGTTAGATGGCCGGAGCGCTGCTGGGCATTCAAAAAGCCGTTGCTGTCGTGCAGCAGGGCCAAATCGCCTGTAAGCAGCACCGCTCGACCATGATGATGTGCAATGCCCAAAGCGGTTGAAAGGGTGCCGTCGATGCCGTTAGCTCCTCGGCTAAAGTAGGGTCGGATGCCGCGATCGCCTGGCGGCCAAAACCATTCCACATCGCGCACAGGCATGCTGTTGGCAATCATCAGGGGCGTTTGGGGCGGCAGCAGGTGCGGCAGTTGCCAGCTCACTTTGCCTTCAAACAACGGAGCTAAAGATCTCAGTTTTGCCGTGAGCCGCTGGCGAGCGATCGCCTCACGCTGGAGCCAGCCCTGGCAGTAGGCCAAGGGTTGACGGTTTTCCCGCGGCAGCTGGGCGGCGAGGGTGGCGATCGAGAGGGGCAGCGGCACCGATTTGCCATGCAGCGGGTCGCGGTGGCGATCACTGAGGCTGACAATCCACCGCAGCGGCTCGACTTCGGCCAACCACTGACGCAGCACTTTACTGGTGGGCAGCGACCCCAGTTGAATCACCTGCTCGGGCTGCAGCACATCAGCATGTTGGGGGTGCCGCAGCAGCAGGTCATAGGTGGTCACCAGATAAGGATTGCAGGCAGCGTAGTTGCGTAACGGCGACAGCCCTTCGGCCAGCACCGGCCAGCCCAGCGCCTGCGAAAGGGCAGCGATCGCCTCACAATAGGCCGCATCCGCTGCGGGACTTAGAGATGACTGCGGCCCCGCTACAATCAGCCCGCGCTCTGCAGTTCCCAATTGGTCAGGCAGCAGCCCCGTGACGCTTGGCTTCGTGCCCATCGAGGCGTGGCTATGCAAATGATCAAAAAAGTCAGGCGCGAGAAGAGTTGCTAATGTCTCGACCACTGCCGTGTCGTCAGCCATTAACGGAGCCAAAGGATCGCGAAAGGGGCAGTTGAGCTGCACCGGGCCGGCAATGGGGTACTGACTTTGATGCCAGGCATGGGCGATCGTCTGGCGCAGATAGCGCAGTTGCGGCAGCATCGGCTCCGGCAGGGAGAGCTCTCGGTAGCCTCGAACGAATTGGGCAAACAGTTTTTGCTGGTCAATGGTTTGTCCCGAGGCGCAATCCCGCAGTTCCGGTGGGCGATCGGCGGTCAACAGCAGCAGCGGCACTTCGCTCTCGTAAGCTTCAATCACCGCCGGAAAGTAGTTGGCCCCCGCCGTTCCCGACGTGCAGACGAGCACCGCCGGTCGCTTGCTCGCCTTCGCCACACCCAGAGCAAAAAAGCTGGCCGATCGCTCATCTAATATCGGTACCGCCTGAATCTGCGGATGCGCCGCCAGGGCCACCGTCAGCGGCGTCGATCGCGAGCCGGGAGAAATCACTGCGGTAGTCAGCCCCAACCGCGCCAGCGTTTCCACCAACACCGATGCCCAAACCGTATTGGTATTCCGAAAATCCAGCATCAATCACCACCCACAGCCCCCTTATCACTGTGCCAGATTTTAGTTGGTCTCTTACTTCACAACTGATTTTGTGCTGAGTACAGGACAAAAGTTTCAGTGTGTGGCGCAAGTCATCTTCATAGAGCGGTGAGGAGTTTAGCAGAAGATGGCGAAGAAGTTAAACCCTAAATGAAACAGACTCTTAGCTCTCTGGCCATGTTTTTTGATGGTAATGGGTCGCATTTGATGAAGAAATAAGCCGGTTTTGATCGACCAACAGAGTGCTAGGGTCAGCAGTGCAAACAGCTCCCGCAGGCGCTCAGCTTCGGTGAAGTGAGTCGATTCGAGACAAAAGCCGCGAGTTTTGAATAGGCCAAAGAGGGTTTTAAGGCCCCAGCGCAAAGCATCATCGACCACCAGGTTCTCATCCTGCTGGGGCCGATGACCACTAACAACTTGCCATCCTCAAGCCGGAGGGCTTCCACCGAGACGGTCAATCCCCAAACCTGACAAGCCCCCTGCAGGCGCTGCGCTGCGCCCACTGGTTAAGTGAGCAAAGACCACCTTAGTGGCCAGGGCATTACCATGGCGTGCAATCTTGTCAGAGGCCCGAATCCGCAAGCGGAAGGGCATCGCCGGTTCCAACATCAGAGAGCGGAGCCAACTCTGTCCGAGAACTCGCGGTCGCCACACAAACAGCGAATCTGGGCGTTGGGAAAGAGCTTGATGAACGCTTCGAGCAGTCTCATGCGCTCATCACTGTTGGAGTTGCCTTTCTTCTTGAGCATCCATCACAGCACGGGAAAAGCGATGCCCTGATGCACAATGCCGAGCGTGAGGATGTTGTCGCATCGATTGCCAAATTCCCAAGTCGTGCGGTCCACACTTAACACCCAAGGCTGAGGGATTTGCATCCAATTCACCACCCCGTGAGCCAGTTCTTGGTAATCAAGCTCAAAGTCGCGAAAGAACCGCTGAAGTCGTTTGTAATGGGGCTCACTCAATGCCCAGCCCCCAAAGCCCAAGGCTAACTTACTTAGGTTGACCGTCTTAACCTTGATGAGGTCGAGCAGAAACAGCGCTAGAAATGAGAGTCGGGCACCATGCCGATTGAGATGCTCTTGAAGGGTTTTTCTCAGGTCGCTATAGTCAGTCATGGAGTTTCGCAAGAGTTGTGGTGATTCTGATGAAACCCCACCTGCATCTCTTTTTCAAGCTTTTTGTCCCGTACTGGGGCCGAGCGTAGCCCTCAAAGTAATCCAAGATCACTTGGCCTGTGAATTCGCGTTTCTTCTGACCAGTCAGTTTGCGTATCGCATCTTTGAAAGTGGCTTTGATTTGCTCAGTTACCATCAGTCTCAACACCATCAGGCCATCACCGGTAGTCTAACCGAACCTAAGGGGGCTTATTTCAGCGCTACTCCCCTAGTTTATGCAAACTCATCAAGAGATATAAAGCGGCTAATCCCTCTTCTGATCTTAAAGCTTATCCACTTACTTCTTAAATCTAGTAGTTGTGCTCTACGGTTCTTAGAACACCATTTATCAAAAGCAGATATAGCAATATTTTCCAAAAACAAACGCCACTTATCTACTGTTTTTTCTACAGTATAATTCTGTCCTAAGATCCATCCTCTTTGTACGATTTTTTCTCGCATTTTGGGATTATCTTTCAGTAATTCTAATGCTTTTAAGACTTCTTCCAAAGAAGCAGCTTCTATATAATTTGATCCTGGTTTTCCCTCGCTATAGTAAGCTGATTCGTGCCCGAGCACTGCTGGAACCTTAGCTAGCCAGGCATTATAGAGCTTAGTAGCAGGTTTATGTACAAAACGCTTAGATCTACCGAAACTTCTAATGGCAAGCACTACATCAACTTTACTGTAATCATTCCATTTTTCAAACTTACTCGCATTAGATGCTTGATATTTACTCCAATGGTTTTTGTTCACAATCGGACACCATTTCAACTCTAATCCAGCTAGAGCCTCAAGCCAAGAGGAGTGTCTAAATTCAGGAACTAAATTGTTATAGTGACCAAAATATGCCACATTCTCAAAACGGTCTCCTCGGCTTGAATCACGTGGAATTAGAGTCGGATGAGGCCAGTGAGAGATATAGTGGTATCCCTTAGCTATCTGGACATCCTGAAGATTCTGAACCACGTGAAGTTGAGCATAAGGGTAAGGAAGTCCATCTTCCTTAAAGCAAATGATCAGCTGCTTTGAAGAGGGAATTATTCTAGTTGT
>JBCDFX010000281.1:0-5701 GCA_039177155.1 Cyanobacteria bacterium P01_H01_bin.119 | reverse complement strand
TTAATGATTCATTTCAGGCGATCGCCCACTGATTTTATCTCTACAGATAAACCAAACAGATAAATCAACAGCCTTTAGTAGTCCCTAGGGCGACGACTGCTAGAACCGCCGGGCTCTAATAAATACCGACCTGAACGAGGTCTAGATGAAGGCTTGGGCCGACGCAAACGCTCATCCCGATGGGGGCGTCCGCCGCTGTAATCGGCATCTAAGCTGCGATCGCGCCGAGGAATAGGCCGATCATCTTCCGGATAGCGGGATGCATAGCCGCGCTCCTCGGAGTAATCTTCTCGGCCCAGATCTAATTCACCACGGCTGCCCAACCGAGGACGCTCCTGGGGCAGTTGGCGACTATCTTCGTAGTCATAGTCTCCTCGGTCGAGCTCGGCCCGCAAATTTGCCCTCGACTCTGACCGATAGGCCCCGCGGGTTTGGGGAGGCCGGGGACGATAGCGATCGCGCTCAGGTGGCCCGTCATAGCCCATCGGTGAGGCTGCCCGGCTGTCACGGGGCGTTCGAGACTGAATATCGCGATACAGCAGTGTTAGCACCATACCGACCATCAGAAGCTGCTGAAACGCCGGAATAATATCCATCGTCAGATGAGCCAGCAGAAAGACACCCGAAATCAAGCTCAAAACCGCATAAATCTTGTCGGCATCTCGCTCGTAGCCCGGCCTAAACTTGTCTAAAAAGAACAGAGCCACGGCACAAAGAATCAAAATAATGCCGAGCATTAGGGGAACAGGGGTTCCAAAGTTCACAGTTGTTTTCCTCTTGCGGGAGCTTGCCTACCCGAGTGCTAGGCAGGTTTTGTAAAGGCTTGTTTCTAAATCATTTTAGCTGGAGTGCCAAAAAATGTCGTCAGGTCGGCCGCTATGTAAGCGGCCCTAACGCAAACAGGAGTGCACCTAAACGATACACTCCTGCTTTGAGCATTGAAGACGCTTGCGCTACGAACGCTGAATCTTATCGGCTTGACTGATGAAGATAAGGCCAATGGTAACGGGAATTACCACAATAAGCGCACCTGCAGCCAAGCTCAACAGAAAGTTAGTTAAAGACGGAGTCATAAGAATAGTCCTGCCAACTTAAAAATATAATGGGCTATGTAAACAATTCTATCGGGTTCAGGGCGCCTGACCAACCTATCGATCGTAAATAAGGTGCGATCGCCCTAAAAATCCACGGGTTAAACCCCCTTCCCTTACAATAGTTTATACATACGTTACATTGCTTCAAGTGCCGATTGGGCAATTCATCATGAACCTGCTTCCCTCCGAGATCATCAGTTTGGTTCTCTCCCTTCTGCTGGGTGCGATGATCTTGTTGTTTATCTTCCGAATTGTCCTGACCTGGTATCCCAAGGTCGATCTCAACACGTTTCCCTATAGCTTGGTTGCTTGGCCCACCGAACCTCTTTTGATTCCGGTGCGTAAGCTTGTGCCCCCCATTGGCGGCGTTGATATCTCCCCGATTATTTGGGTTGGCATTATCAGCCTGATTCGAGAGATTCTTGTCGGTCAGCAGGGCTTAATGAAAATGCTGTAGCTGAAATATCCCAATTTTTAACCTGGCATCATCATCTGATTGACGAAATTAGTGTAAATTTCGCCCTGAATAAATTCAGCTCGCTCCAGTACCCGCTGATGAAAGCCGATAGTAGTTGGTAATCCGGTGATGGCGCACTCCCGCAAGGCTCGCTTCATTCGGCTGATAGCGGTGGTGCGATCTGGCCCCCAGACGATTAATTTACCCACCAAAGAGTCATAGTAGGGAGGAATTTCATAGTCGGTATATACATGGGAGTCCATTCGGACCCCCATACCGCCAGGAGCGAGGTAACCGCTAATGCGCCCAGGGTTAGGGCGAAAATTATTGTCAGGATCTTCAGCATTAATCCGGCATTCAATGGCGTGGCCCCGAATCTGGATATCGTCCTGAGTAAATGAAAGCGGCGATCCTTGAGCAATGCGGATTTGCTCAGCAATCAAATCAATGCCGGTCACCATCTCAGTAACCGGATGCTCGACCTGAATGCGAGTGTTCATCTCCATAAAATAGAACTGCCCCGATCCATCTAGCAGAAATTCCACAGTGCCCGCACCGACGTAATTAATAGATTTGGCGGCGCGAACAGCCGCCTCCCCCATCTTTTGCCGCAGGGTGTCAGATAGTGCCGGGCTGGGCGCTTCTTCCAGCAGCTTTTGATGCCGTCGCTGGATGGAACAATCCCGCTCGCCTAGGTGAACAACGTTACCGTAGCTGTCAGCCAAAATTTGAAACTCTACGTGGCGGGGGCGCTCCATAAACTTTTCCATATAGACCCCAGGATCACCAAATGCCGCTTCGGCCTCCCCTTGGGCCGCCATAAAAAGCTTGCTAAGGTCTTCGGGCTGGCGCACCAAACGCATTCCCCGACCGCCGCCGCCAGCGGTTGCTTTGATCATGATGGGCAAACCAATTTTTTGGGCGATCGCATAGGCTTCGGCCTCATCTTTTAGTAGGCCATTGCTGCCGGGCACAGTGGGCACGCCTACTCGCTGCATGGTGGCTTTAGCCGTAGATTTGTCTCCCATAGCGCGTATTACTTGAGGCGTAGGACCGACAAAAGCAATTTGATGATCGGCGCAGATTTCAGCAAATCGAGCATTTTCAGCCAAAAAACCATAGCCCGGATGAATGGCCGTGGCGTTGCGAGTTAAGGCTGCAGCAATAATATTGGGAATGTTTAAATAGCTTTTGCTGCTGGGGGCTTCTCCAATGCAGACCGCTTCGTCAGCCAGTTGAACATGAAGGGCATGTTGATCAACCGTGGAGTGCACTGCGACTGTGGCAATCCCCATTTCTTCACAAGAGCGGAGAATCCGTAGGGCAATTTCTCCCCGGTTTGCAATCAAGATCTTTGAAAAGCGCATCTGCCAGCCAACATAAAAGGATAAGGGCTGAAACTAAGTTCAAAAACTTGGGTCGCAGCTCTAGTCAGCCCCCTGATTTAACTTGATATTGTGCCTCCACCCAAGAGGGCTAGGATGGCCAAGATGTTTAGTAGACAGCATCGAGGCTGGGGTAGCATGGCTGAGCTGACCGGTAAGCGATCGCTGGAGCCGAAGCCAATCCCTAAAGCGTTTCACTCAAGCACCATTCCTTACTTAAGCACTATTTCTCACTTAAGCACTATTCGAGGGGAGTCCACCACAGTCATTGACATACCAGTAAGGTGGCGTGACGGTAGCTCATCCTATCACGCAGCCGACGGTTCATCGCCATTGGCCTAATCTGTCTTAGCGGACTGCTGCATTAGCGGCACAGGGGTCGGTCTATTTAGCTCAATCCTGGCCACACTAAAAAAGCAAAGTTAACGCAATCTCTTGGGGGACGTGATGGGCAATCGAGATTTGGGTAGTTTTCTAGGCTTTTCTTTGGGATTGGTAGTGCTGCTGCTGTTGAGCTTTGGCCTACTGCAGTGGTTACACATTCCTTCAGGTCAGCTGTTGGACTGGGCAATTGGGATTGCGAGTTTTTGGTGGCTACTGGCGATCGTAACTTTGCCGTGGAATGTTTATTTTGAGGCGAAAGGCACTCTGACAGAAGCTGAAGCGTCGCGCCGCAGAGAGATTAAAGTTGACGAACTCCAAATCGCCTATGTTCAGACAGTGGCTCAACGAGCGCTACTGATCGCGATCGCCCTCCACCTGCTGTCTGCCGCGGGATTGTATGCGCTGGCCGCTACGGGCATCAGCGCGATCGGCTACATCAGTTCTGTTGCGGCACTGCTGTTAACTGGGTTGCGCCCTGCCGTCTCCTTTTATCAATATGTAGCGATGCGGCTACAAGATGTCCGCCGCACTATTAAATATCCGCGCGAAGACGTTGTAGCGCTCAAACTCAGAGTCACAGAATTAGAAACATTAGCTAAGCAGATTCAGTGTCATTTAAATTTAGATCAGCGTCGGGATGAAAGCTGGGCCACTCAGCAAGAAACAGCCATCACGCGCCTACAAACCAATTTCGACCAGCTCACAGTTGCTTACAAAACGCTTCAAACAGAGAATCAAGCAGAACACCATCAGCTTGTTAAAGAGTCCCGCAGCGCGATCGCTCAGCTAAATGAAGATAGCCAATTTTTGGAGCACGCCCGAGAGATTATTCGATTCTTCAAATCCGCTTAGGACGCGCCGTCATAAAGATCTGGCGAAATTCGGAAAATCGCACCATAGGTAAGCAGAACCGGCCTCCAATTGCTGAGTCTATCTCTAATTAAGCAGCGACAGTCAAGCAGCTATCTCGGCACCGTAGTCCGCGACTTTTGCAAACTCAAATGGCCCCGCAATCGACCCCCATACTCGTTCATCGGTAGCCGGATCTCGGCCTCGATCCCAACTTGTCAATGTGCTTGACGTCACTTCAAACTTGCTGTCTAAGTAGGTTTCTTTATCATTGCGAACCACCATACAGGCTTTTCCGGGTTCAATTTCAGCCTTAAATGACGCGCCAGCCCAGTCGACGATGAAATTGCATCGCGACATCTTTTCAACCCGATCGACGCTGACCTGAGCCAATTTTTCTAAGTCGCGGGACGCGCCATACAGCTGCTCCGCATCTTTGACTTTGTAGTTTTCCACTTCTATATGGTTATCAACTGCCTTCAGACTGAGAACACGCACGCGGTAAGGCTGCATCAGCGCAAAGGCGTAGGCCTGCTCCAGGTATAAACTGATGCTGCCCGGCAGAAAATCTTTAGGCAGCGGTCGCATACACACCTTGATATGGGCATATAGCGGAGGATTTTCGATCGCCTGGGCTTGATTGCTAAATTCAGAGGCCATCCAGCGGGCCAGGGTTGTAACGTCAGTGGAGTGACTCATAGGACATCGTTAAACAACATAGGACAAAAAATTAAAGCGTGATGAGCTTTGAATCAGGTGGAGTATCCTCACCCGGTTGACTATCTAACTGATCCGCACCCTGCTGAGATGGGGGTACCTCTGAAGCATCCTCAGCCTCTACGCTCGCCTCCTGATTCAACTGGGATTCGGCAGATTTATCAGTTTGATCTAAATCTGCCGGCCTGGGTACAGATAGTTTAGGTTCCGGCGGCGCTTTATCATTTAACTCCGTAACAGTTTCTGACTGAGACGGTTCTGATATTGATTCGGCTGCTTGTAACTCAGCCTCCGAAGAGGATTTCGACATCGGCGGATTGACGCGATCGCTACCCTTGGCTTCGACTGGGGCTGCCATCGTAGCGCTATTGTCTTCTTCTAAACCTTGAGACTCTGAGGCTTTGGCGTCAGTACTGGTAGTAGAATCGCCGCGCTCAGGTGCAGCGTCGCCCTCAGAGCGATCTACTTCAGACGGTAATGCCTCAACTTGATCTGCAGTTCTATCAGAGGGGGCAACTTCAAGTTCAACCGTCTGAGATTCAGTCTCTTCTGGGGAAGCTTGAGATTTCGATGAACCGGCCTCAGCCGTCTCAGAATCTTCAGATTCAGACGGCTGAACGGCTTCGACTGATGGGTCAACACTATTAACTGCACCGTTAATAGTGTCATCTATGTCTTTAGCTGCATCAGCTTTTTCAGATTCACCGGCTGGAGCCTGACTGTCCGCTCCAGATTCTCTATCAGCGTCAATATCAGAGTTGGGCTCAGGCTCAATGGCAGGCTCGCTTTCAGATTCAGCCACAGGCTCTACAGGC
>JBCDFX010000280.1:0-5707 GCA_039177155.1 Cyanobacteria bacterium P01_H01_bin.119 | reverse complement strand
CGGAGACGAGCTGCCTGAAACGCCAGAGGCGATTGCGGCCTATGACGCCGTTGTGGTCTTTGGCGGGCCGATGAGCGCTAACGATGATAACAGCCTGCCTTTTATTGGCCAAGAGCTCAGGCTTATTGAGCGAGTGGTAAAGTGCGATCGCCCCCTGCTGGGCATTTGTCTGGGTGCCCAACTACTGGCCCGCGTCCTGAAGGCGCAGGTTAGCCCCCACCCCCATGGTCTGCGAGAAATTGGCTACTATCCTATTCAGCCCACCGCTGTTGCCGATCCCTTATTTGCTCAGCCTCTCCAGGTTTACCATTGGCACCAAGAAGGGTTTGAGCTGCCACCGGATGCCACTCTGCTGGCAACGGGACAAACCTTTCCTAATCAGGCATTTCGCTACGGGCGCTCGGCCTATGGGGTACAGTTTCACCCCGAAATCACCGCCGCCATGATTGAAACCTGGACGACCAAAGCCGCCGATCAGCTGATGCTGCCGGGGGCAAAGGCAAAAGCGGTCCACCTTACAGACCACAACCAATACGGCCCCGGCGTTGACCAGTGGCTCAATCAGTTTGCCGATCGGTGGCTCCCAGAAAAAGCTGGCTCATCTCGCTACTGAGGCTCTTCTTGCGCCTCTCTTAATAGCTCAAGAGTCTCTTGAGTTGGCACCAAGACAATGTTGGTCAGATTCTGATTGTCTGTGGTTTGCAGCGTGTTAATCACATCGGCTAAGCGAATCACCTCAATTTGAACCGTGTCAGCCTGATCGGGATTTTGCACCTTGAAGGCATCAACCAGTCGTTCTAACTGCTGATATTCAAAGAAGAATGGAACTCTCTGGGAACCATCTTGCTGCACCGTTAGATAGCCGCCGTCTGCGCCACCCCGCGCCACAAATAGGGGCGTTCCTTGAAAGTCACCATTTTCTGATGCCAGCAAATCGGTCGCTTGTGCCACCTGTTCAGGGGCTGGAACGTAGGCAAAGTCCAAACCATCGGGTTGATCTTGGGCAGCCTGATCCAAGCGATTGACCTCCGCCAAGGAAATAGGAGTAACCGTGACTTGATTGCCCACTTCGGGTCTTTCCTCCGTCAGTCGATCAACTAGCGCCTGGGCATCACTCAGGTTAAAAAAGACCCCTGCAACGGCCTGAGTTTCATCTGAGCCATCTGGGCCTTCCTGCACGGGAATATTAACGACCAGCGGCGAGCCCTCGGCGTCGGTCACCACAAAAACGGGCACCGGGCCCAGAATGGCCTGAACGTCCTCTTCCGGCAGGGCAAAGGCTGAGGGGCTGGTTATCGACCAGGCACCCGGGCCAATCAGGACAGCGGCAAAAAGCCCAATTAGGCGGCTTAGGGAGGTTTTGTTGGTTTGCATAAGTTTTGCCTACAGCTGCTGCTGCAAATACTCTGAGCTTTCTACACTCGGGACTAAAATAATACTCTCGAAGAACTGAGAATTTTCAGATGTTTGAGACGTCTGCGATCGCAGCGTTGTAATCAAGCCATCTAGGGAAAGCACTTGAATTTCAGTAGTGGCGTTTAAATCGGCGTTGGTCTGCTCAAAATCATTGGCCACGGCCTGCGCTGTTTCATATTCAAAGAAAAAGGGCACTCGCTGGGTCTCTCCTTCGCTAGCGGTCAGATAACTGCGTCGGACTTCGTCTCCGTCTCGAACTTCAATTAGGACAGCAAATAGCGGAGCGCCCTGTAGAGTTTGTTCACTACCCAGCAGGGTCTGGGCCTGAGCCAAATCCTCGTCGGTTGGGACGTAATAAAAGTCAATATCGTTGGGCTGGCCCTCTTGGGCATAGTCTAGCTCATACAGCTCTGCTAAAGAGGCGGCGGTAACCTGAACGGGGCCACGCTCGGCTGAGTTGCGAATCTGCTCGGCTGAGGCTTCAGCGGCCTGCGGACTAATAAATACGGCGGTAACTTCTCTGACTCCCTGACTTGTTTCGACGGGAATCACCAGGGGATTGCCATCGGAATTGGTGATGGTGAAGACGGGGACGGGTGCCAGAATTTCTAACACCCGCTCTTCTGTCAAAGCCAGAGCCGATAGGGCGCTGACGGCCCAAGTGCCTAAGCCAACAAGGGCAGCCGTAGCGATACCGAGTGAGCGAAGCCAGCAAGTAGATACAGTCATCCTGCTATCCTCTCTATCAACCAGTTCTTCGACCCAAAATACAACCCACAGTTCCCAGGTGCAAATTTTATAGCGATCGCTACAATCCGTTTTCTGCCAAGGCAAACCGCAAAGGGATCACGCGATTAAGCTAAAGTTCATCTGAATTCAAAGCCTCTCTGGCGCTGTCTTTCTCCCGATCGGCGCTGTCACTCTCAAGCTCTTTTTATAGCTTTGGTCAGATTGCTTATTGCACCCAGTGTTGCTGGAGTTGACGGCACAGAAGCATTCTGACTGACAACCCGCCGGAACCTTTCGGCGGATTGCTATATTTGATTAATTCCTCAGCGCATTGTGGCGCAACAGAGTCTGTTAATTAATGCCGTAATAGCTGCGGTAATCACAATGCCCTTGTGGCATTAGTTAGACGATCTGATTTCCACCAGTTCAATTTCAAAAATCAGCGTCTCGCCAGCTAGGGGATGATTGGCATCGAGGGTGACCTTTCCCTCCGCCATCTCAGTCACAATCACAGGCACAGTCCCACCATCGGGTTGGCGAATCTGCATTTGCTGCCCGACTTCTAAAGGGATATCGTCGGGAATTTGCTGCCGCTCAACGGTAAGCACCATTTCGGGACGATGAGGGCCGTAGGCGTTTTCTGAGGGAATAGTTGCAGTTTTAGATTCTCCCGGAGTCATACCCATAACAGCTTGCTCAAAGCCAGGAATAATACCACCAGAGCCAATAGTGAACTCTAATGGGTCACGCTCAACGGAAGAGTCAAAAATGGTGCCGTCTTCCAGCCGGCCAGTGTAGTGAATGGCGACGGTGTTACCTTGGGTAGCTTGAGTCATCAAAAAATGCCTACGGCGTTAACATAGCTTCAGTCTAAGAGATTGGCCTGTGTTTTCAAGGCAGTGCAAATGACTCAGCTGTCTGTGACGGCCCCATTTCTCGGATAATCGGTTCGATAGATTATCAAAAAGCCTGCTCCATCTTAAGTGTGGATCAGGCTTGCTCTTACACAGGTTTCGATTGTGGGTGTCGCTGCCTTAGGCCGGTACAACCTGAACAACTAAGGCGCGGCGGTCAAAGGATTGCACTTTGGCGGATTCGCCCAGGTCAGCAACAATCTGCTCTAGCAGCTCGGTGGCGCGATCGCGGTGCTGGTGCTCTCTACCCCGCAGCCGCACCTGAAACTTAACGGCATCTCCTTTACTGAGCCACTGGAGCGCCCGCTCAATACGTAGGGTGTAGTCAGACTCGCCAATATTGGGCCGCAGCTTAACTTCTTTGAGGGAGGGCTTGGAGGTATTTTGTTTGTGGCGCTTTTTCTGCTGATATTGGTGCTTGCCGTAGTCCATGATTTTGGCGACGGGCACCTCTTTATTCTCAGAGACCACCACTAAATCAAGCTCTGCGGTTTGAGCCATTTGCAGAGCGTCACGGGTATCAACCTCACCATGATTCTGTCCCTCGTGGTCAATTAAGAGCACCTGGGAAGAGCGAATTTGGCGATTGACAAGCTGTTTCTTAGCGATAGGGAATTCCTCAATTCAACAACGGGAGAAATCGATGATAATGCCATCGAGTGATCCTAGACTAGCGCAGACTTTATGAATTCTCACAGTCCTTTACCAAGATGTCACCAGACTTGAAAAAAGTGGTCATTTGGAGACAAACCGCAGGCGATCGCTGCGCAGCTGATAAGCGCCAATCGCCCTATCAGGCGGGCAATCATCAAACTCCGATAGATTACCTTCAAGAAGGTTTACAGGTTCGGGAGTGCCCAGGGGCAACGCCGTTTTGAGATAAACCGTAGCCGCCTCTCCATGAGCCTCGTAGTAGCGAAGAATGTAGCAGTTGGGGTCATCCTCAGCTTGCTTAAACGCGGACAAAATGACGTTTCGGCTCCCCAGATTGAGGTAGCTTTGTTGACCACTAACGGGGTCAGACGATCCTGAATAGGACGGCGCGATCGCCGATGCCCCGTCCTCAGAGAGAAACGCAAGATCAGGCTCCAGACAGTAGAGGCTTCGCAGCGGCACGGTCAACCCGTGGGCTCTGTGCAGGGTGTGGGCCTGCTGCCAGGTGCCACTGTGGGGATAAATGGCGTAGGTGAAGGTATGCAGGCCGCGATCGCAGCCAGAATCGGGCCACAGCGGAGCTTTTAGCAGGGTCAGCCGAATCTGGTCGGGCTGCACATCATAGCCATGTTTATAGTCGCTCAGTAGGCTAACGCCATAGTGTTTATCTCCTAAATCTGCCCAGCGAATGCCGGGAACTTCCCACTGTGCTTTTTCTTGGGGCGTTTGAGGTTGGGTTGTGCGAGCGATCGCGCCATAGGCTGTTTCAAAAGTTGCACGGGGCGCTTGCAAATTTACCGGAAACGCAGTTTTTAACACCACCTGATCACCCTGCCAGTCGGCAGTGGTCTCGATACGCACAATTGGGCTGGCGTAATCCAGCACATAGTCTTGGGTAAAGGTTGAAGTGGCATTGCCCGCGTTTAAGGTTCTGACCACCCGCAGCCGCTGGCGCAGTGAGCCATATTCGATCCATTGAATGGATTGGAGTTGGGTCTGGGGCAAGGGATGTTCGGCATAGTCGGGGGCAATGTTCCAGGCATCCCAATATTGGCCGCCGTCTTGAAAAGCCTGAAGCTGGTTGCCTGAAGCTCGCAATACTTCCTTTCCGCTGAGTTTGTCGTAGAGGCTGTGCAAATCCCCTGTGTTGTCATCGACGGTGACTTTCAAGCGAGTATTTTCCAGCGTGAAATCATTTGGTGTCTCGCGGGTTGTTTCTGCTGGGGGCGCAGGCACCAGCCAGTACAAGCGATAACCTACAGATGGAATGCCCTCGGCTAAAAACAGCAGGGTTTCCGGTTGATCTTCTGGTTGATCGATAGATAGAGAAACCTGTTGTTGACAGGAAATTAACTCACCGGAAGGGGTCAACACCTGCCAGCTCAAACCGGGCACTGGCGACGGTGGCAGTTTCACAGCGGTAACTTCGGTGCGGGGCCAGTTGAGGCCGTTAAAGACGATATAGGGAACCGCGTTGGGAGCCAGGGATTCTGGCAGCGGAACTTGGGAGGCGATCGCCCCTTGAGCCGCCTGCAAAATTCTTTCCCCTGCATCCTGGGACCGCTGCCAAGCCTGATTGGCAACGGCAAAGACCTCAGGTATAGAAGAACCGGGCAAAATATCGTGAAACTGGTTGAACAGTGCCCCTTTCCAGGCGGCTTCTAACTCAGCTTTGGGATAGGTAAAATCAGTGGTTAGCTGGGCGATCGCCGCAAATATTTCGGCCTGGGTCAGCAGGTCTTCACAGCGACGGTTGAACTGCTTCTGGTCAGCATGGGTGGTGTAGCAGCCACGGTGGAGTTCTAGATAGAGTTCGTTGGGCCAGTGGGGCAGGGGAGTAGGGGAGTCTGCCCTAAGCTGCGTCGAGGGATGGGGCGGTTGGATGGTCTCTAGAAAACCAGGGGCCGTGTCGAAGGTGAGAGTGGGAAAGAAGGGAGAGGCGGCCCAGCGGCGAGCTTTTTCTAACATGTCGCGGGTGGGGCCGCCGCCGTGAT
>JBCDFX010000279.1:0-5710 GCA_039177155.1 Cyanobacteria bacterium P01_H01_bin.119 | reverse complement strand
GCGGTCGTGGGGGGGGGGGTGGGGGGGGTTTTGGGGGGGGGGGGTGTGGGGGTGTTGGGGTTGGGGGGTGGGGGGTCGTTCGGGGTGTGGGGGAGCTAGGTTTGTCAGTATTAGGTTTTGGGTTCCAGGTTCTCAATTTCAGGGTTCTGGGTTCTGGACTCTAGGTTATGTGTTTCACCTAATCCCTAAGACTTAACACCTGTTCTCTATTCCCTATTCCCTGTTCCCTTAGACTTAGCACCTAATGCCCCGTCCCCCACCTCTTCTTCCTAGCGGAAATTTGGACGGTGGCGAATTAGGCTCATAAACTCTTGGCGGGTTTTGGGATCTTCAGTAAAGACGCCGCGCATGGCGCTGGTGGTTGTCCAAGATCCAGATTTTTGAACGCCCCGCATCACCATGCACATATGGCTGGCTTCGACCACAACGGCAACGCCTTGGGGTTTTAGCAGACCTTCTAGGGCATCGGCGATTTGAGCGGTGAGCCGTTCTTGCACTTGCAGACGCCGGGCGTACATTTCGCAGATGCGGGCAATTTTGGAAAGGCCAATTACCTTGCCGTTGGGAATATAGGCGACGTGGGCGCGGCCCAGAATCGGCAGGATGTGATGTTCGCAGGAGCTGAATAGGTCGATATCGCGCACCAGCACCATTTCGTTGGTGTTTTCGTGAAAGACGGCGCCGTTAAGCAACTCATCGAGGGATTGCTGATAGCCAGAGGTGAGAAACTTCAGAGCTTTGACAACGCGCTTGGGCGTATCGACTAGTCCTTCACGATCGGGGTCTTCGCCTAGACCGAGCAGCAGGGTACGAACAGCCTGTTCCATCTCTTGATCGGAGACAGGGGGCTCAGCCTTGGTTTTGAGCACTCCTGAACGGATGTCATCACGAGAAATCGATAGGGTCATAAATCAGTCCTAACTACAGTAAAAACGAGGAAAACAGCGGTTTTTCCGGTGGGTGGGACACGCCTTAAGGGCGCGAACATTGGGCAGCTCCGCGACGCCAGAGGTAACCTAAGCAGAGTTTGGCCATATTTCTCGCTATGGCAGTAAGGAGATTCGGCTGCCGGCCAAACAATTATTGAGGTATTGGTGCAGTTGCAGGGAGTTTAACTGGCGACCAATAAAAACGAGTTGATTCTGCGGTGTCGTTGTCCAGGGTTCAGGGTTGATGCTGCATCGCTTACCGCTGAGTTGGAAGATATGTCGCTGTTCTTCGCCCTCGAACCAGAGAATACCCTTAGCGCGAAACACATCAATGGGCATTTGTTCCATCAGAAAGTGCTCGAACTTGGCCACCTGAAAGGGGCGATCGCTCTTAAAGGGAACTGCCACAAAGCCATCTTGCTGTAGGTGGAGCGAGGGTGGGCTGCTAGTTTCAGCGGGCAGCGATGTAAGGGATGTATTCAGTTTTTTAGGGTCGCCCACGTCGAGCAAGGCGCCTAGGGGCAACACTGCCGCGTCCTCTGTCAAAGAACATCGCAGCAGGCGAGCACCTTCTTTGACCCCATGAATGTAATGCTCAGTCTGTAGAAGCTGGGTTTCTGTGGCCAAATCGGTTTTGTTGAGCAAAATGATGTCACCGTAGGTTAGTTGCTTCAGTGCCACCTGGCTCTCAAAGTGTTGGGCATCAAATGTCGCCGCATCCACCACTGTAATTACGGCATCTAGATGGGTGAATACCTTTAGCTCTGTACTGAGAAACGTCACCATGATTGGCAGTGGATCGGCCAGTCCCGTGGTTTCCACCACCAGATAGTCCATCCGCTCTTCCCGCTCCAGCACGGCATATACGGCATCCACCAAACTGTCATTGATGGTGCAGCAGATGCAGCCATTGCTCAGCTCCACCATATTTTCTTTGACCGACACCAGCAATTGACTATCAATGTTGATATCGCCAAACTCATTTACCAGCACCGCCACCTTCAACTCCTGGCGATTGGTCAGAATATGATTCAGCAGCGTGGTTTTGCCGCTGCCCAAAAATCCAGTGATCAGGGTCACCGGCATTCCTCGCTTGGGCATCAGGTCAGATAATGGCAGGGGCATAGCGTTGACATCAGGGCGTGAACGGTTTCCTGGAGGAGCGCACAGCCGTGCGCCTATAACGAGTTAGTAAGCGATCGTGCGAGGTTTAGGAATCAGAATGATCAGCAGAAGGGTAACCAGTTAGACCGTGACAATGCTGGGGCCAGAAGGTAAACAGGAAAGGACAGACACCAACACCAAGAATGATAATGATTATCATTCTTGGTCATCCTACATCAGATTTTCTGTAAATGATCGCAGTCTGCAAACAAGTTACTTAGCCCGAATCATCTGCAAACAGGCTGAAAGCGTGATTTGGCAGGCCATGTAGAGCATCACGCCAGAAACGAAGTCGCTGCAACGGGCGCAACTCTTCCAATTAGAGCAATCGCAATCCGGGGTCTAGTTCGAGTCGAAATTCATACTTATTTAACATGCTTGATGGACAATAGCGAGTATTAGGTAAAGAGAATACAGCTCACTCGCTGACAAATAAGTACCCATACGGCTGCGTCCGCTGATGGCCAGCTCAGAGCTGTGTTATCTAATTTTGGTTCCCCATATAGCAACATTGTGAAAACGATTTTGGTCATTGAGGATGACGAGAACTTAAGCGAAACGCTTCAGCTTTATATTCAAAGAGAGCGATGGCGATGTCTTCTGACTCACAGCGCTGAAGCAGGGTTTTCTCAAATTGAGAGCTGTCACCCCGATCTTGTGGTGCTGGATGTAATGCTGCCGGATGCAAACGGGTTTGAGGTTTGCCAGCAGCTCCGGCAAAAGGAATGCTTCATTCCCATTTTGATGTTGACAGCGCGGGGGGAAGAGCGCGATCGCATTCGTGGTCTTGCTGCGGGGGCAGACGATTACCTAACTAAGCCCTTTAGCGCCAAGGAGCTGATTGCCCGGCTAAGCGCGCTGTTGAGACGCTCGTACACTGCGGGATATCGAGACATCGGCCATCGCAGCGGCCTGACAATTGAGGGCGATCGCCGCACGGCTTTTCTCAACGGTGAGCCGCTTGACCTGCGCGGCAAAGAGTTTGATTTGCTCAGTCAGCTAGCGGCGGTGCCGGGACGCGCCTACTCCCGAGAAGAGCTGCTGGAGCGCATTTGGGGCCATGGCTACGACGGTGACACTCGCATTGTGGATGTTTATGTCCGTAAACTGCGGGCCAAGGTTGAGGTGGATGCCTCCCGGCCCGACTATATCCAGACGGTGTGGGGGGTTGGCTATCGGTTTGACACGCTAGACCCATGATACGACGGGTGAAATGGCACAGCGTCTCCACTCGGTTGAGCCTGATTTTGCTGGGGCTGACCGCCGGGAGCTTGGTTGGCTTGGGCCTGGTTCTAGATGGCTCCCTTAGACGCTTTTTCGTTGAAGACGCCAAAACGCAGCTGACGCGAAGTGCGGATGTGTTTCGTGAGGCGGCTTCTCTCACGTGGGGTAATGCTGAGATGCTACAGCATCTCAGTAGCCTGACCGCGAAAGAAGGCATGATGCAAACGGTGATTTTTGACGCCGAAGGCCAAGAGCTAATTAGGGGAGAAGATTTTCACAGGGCCGGCGTGGTGGAGCTGCCTGCTGACCTGATTCAAAATACGCTGATTGACGGGCCGCAGGCCGGGCAGTTTCAAGTCCCCAATGACCCGGCCTTCCCCCATTGGCTGTATGCAACCGCGCCGGTTTTCCTAGAGCAAACTGAGCAGCCCGTTGGCGCAATCTATCTGGCGATGCCGCTGCGCCAGCCGAGGGAATTTGCTAGGCAGCTCAACAATAGAGTCATTACTATCGCCCTAATTGCCACAGGCACTAGCGCGATCGCGGCTCTTTTTCTCTCCCGCAGTATTACTCACCCGCTATTTCTGCTGCGTAGTCAGGCTATGAAGCTGCGGGCCGGAGACTACGCGGCCCGATCGCAGATTCGTGGCAAAGACGAACTGGCCGAACTTGGCACCTTGCTCAACGATATGGCTGCTCGGCTGACGCAGACCCTGCAATCCCTTCAGGAGCAAGAAGCGGCGAGGCGGGAACTGGTGGCAAATGTCTCCCACGACCTGCGCACGCCGCTAGCCAGCCTGCGGCTAGAGATAGAGGCCGTACTGGATGGACTGGTGACAGGCGAGCAGGCCCAAGAATATCTACAGCGCGCCAACCGCGAAACGGATTTTTTAACCCAGCTGGTGGAGCAGCTGTTGTTCTTGGCAGAAGCTGAGGCGGGAACCTTGCAGATTGAGTCTCGGGCTGCCTCAGCCGTTGCGATCGCGCAGGAGTGCCTGTCACGTATGGAACCCACGGCCGCCCGCGCCGGGACCGCGCTGCACTTGACCGCAGCCGAAAACCTCCCGAAAGTGTGGGTTGACCCGGCGTTAATTGGGGCGGTGGTGCTGAGCCTGCTGGATAACGCGGTGAAGTATGCACCGTCCGATAAAGGGATTGTTGTTGAGGTCAGATCGCCGGTCACTGACGAGGGCGCAGGCTACGTCCCGCTCGTTGTCCGTGACCACGGGCCGGGTATGGCGCCAGCGGTATTGGAGCAGGTGACAACGCGATTTTACCGAGCAAACAAGGCGCGACCCAAGGGAAGTTTAGGCTTGGGGATGGCGATCGCTCAACAGGTCTCTACCCTGCAGAACGCCATTCTGCAGATTCAAAGTGAGCCGGGTGAGGGGACTCGCATTACCTTACTTTTGCCGGTTTACTCCTCCCAAAAGAGGGACACGGATGTTTAGTCATCTATGTCTTTAGGCAGATAGCGTGAGATTTCTGGGGTTTGGATAGCTCAGGTTCACATTTTTTTAATATTTGTGTCTCACCATATCTGAGTACAGGTATTGAGTTAAGAGCTTTTTCCACCTAACCCTAGAGAATCCTATGAAATTTTCAATCTTGTCCCAGCGCTTTAGCAGATTAGCAGGCTTCGCTGCTGTTTTACTTATTGTGCCGGTAGGGATTGCTTGCACCAGCGAGGCCCCCGATGCCGTGTCTGACCCGGCCGCTGAAACATCCCCTGAACCCACCGAAAGCGAAGAAACGGCGGCGGCCCCCGATGCCGCTTCAGATACGATTGTTGATGTTGCCGTCGCCAACGGCTCCTTCGAGACGCTGGTTGCCGCCGTACAGGCGGCTGACCTGGCAGAAACGCTCAGTGCAGAAGGCCCTTACACGGTTTTTGCCCCCACTGACGAAGCCTTTGCTGCCCTGCCCGAAGGCGTGCTAGACACGCTGCTGCTGCCCGAGAATAAAGACACGCTGGTTCAAATCTTGACCTACCACGTTGTTCCGGCTGAGGTGCCGTCCAGCGCGGTAGAAACAGGTGCCGTTGAATCGGTTGCAGGCGAAGAGCTAAACCTGGTTGTAGACGGCAGTGGTGTTACGGTCAACGATGCCACCGTCGTTACCGCTGATGTAATGGCAAGTAACGGCGTAATCCACGTGATTGACTCGGTGCTGCTTCCTCCCTCGCTTGATTTGTCAGCACTCTAAGCCTGCATGATAGAAGGCCCTAGCACGCCAGATTGGATGCTGGGGCCAGAAGGTAAGGCTGTAATCGAGGGGTTTTATATGAATGATATACATAGACCGTCAGCGTTCAAACACACGCTCTCATCCGTCGTCCTTCTAAGCCTTGTGGCGTCCTGCGCTCCGGTGTCTCGCTCCAAAGACCTTGCCTC
>JBCDFX010000278.1:0-5721 GCA_039177155.1 Cyanobacteria bacterium P01_H01_bin.119 | reverse complement strand
TGGGAAGTGGATTAGGGAATTCAGCATCGTAATCTGTTTAACCAAAATTTTGTATCAGGGGTTGTCCAAAACTGCACCATCAATAACTTTGCTGAGATAGCTTGGCGTATCGATTAGCCCTTGTTTTGGACTGAACATAGTCTTTCTTCAGCCGCTCCAGATTGTTTACGGGCTCTTGGTAAGGGCAATCAAAGAACTACATCGAATCTTGATGAAGTGTTCCCATATTTCTCCCACAATCTTGAAACAGGCACCGGAACAGCTGGCATCAATGCTGGTGTTGAGACTGGTACAGACTAAGCCCAGATAGGCCACCATGAAATATCCCTGTCTCTGTTGCGGCTACCAAACCCTTACCCAGACCCCACCTGGCACCTGGGATATTTGCCCAGTCTGTTTTTGGGAAGATTTGCCAGCAGGGTGGCGACAAGAGGCAACAGGCATTTCTCTGCGCCAAGGGCAGACTAATTTTTTGGCTTTCGGCGCTTGCAGCGCAGATTGGATTGCTGAGGTGCGATCGCCCGCCCCAACCGAAGCCCGTCCCCATAACTGGCAAACCCTAGCCGAGCAGGAAACGGTTCGTCGCACCAGCTTAATTCAAGGGATTACCCAAGCCTTTGCAGATGTAGCGCGGGGGGACGGCATTACCCTACATCAAGCCCGTGTCCTGGATGACTATGGTAGTCCGGAAGAGGAAGCCAAAGCCCGCTTGCTCGATACAGATACCCGATGGTGGGAGGTGCCCGATCAGTGGATTGCAGAATTTTCAGAAGCGTTGAATTTTGTTGATCCGCCAGGGTTTTGCTACTACCTTCCGGCCTATATGATTTGGACACTCAATCATATGGGTCATACCAACTCCTTTACGGCAGATGCAACTATCTACAGCCTCTATGTGCATAAAGGCTCCGAGCAGTGGCGCAGGCCCTACTTCGCAATCTTGAGCCCGGCTCAATCTACAGTAGTTTGCCAGTTTTTAAAGTATGTCGTTTGGCTAGGCGAGGACTTTGCTGATATCGAAATCGCTCAGAAAGCACTTGATCAACGCTGGAGCCAATTCTGTAATCCTGATTAAAAATAACTATTTAGAGATATCAATCGTAAATTTTTCAGGACAAAATTACTCCGGCTTTATATGCTCTTTTAAACTGTAGATAGGATAAATAATTAAGGAGAAAGATTTATGAGCTTATTTTCACAAAATACTGTTTTAGTCCCTATCGATTTCTCAGATGAAGCGGTGAAAGCGCTATCCGAAACCATTGATTTTGTTGGGCCAGAGTCTGCTGTCTACGCACTGCACGTCTTACCCAAACTAGAGGTAACTGATCCCAGCATGGTTTGGGAGACATTAAGCGATGAATCGCGCCAGCAAAATGTTGAAAAAGCTTACGCAGAGCGCTTTACTGAGCCCGAATTTAAAGATGTTAAGTTCCAGGTCGAATTTGGCGATCCGAGCGCAGAAATCATCGACTTTGCAAAGTCAAATAATGTCGAATTAATTGTGATTCCCTCCCACGGAAGAACAGGACTGGGTCGCTTTTTTATGGGATCAGTTGCTGAGCGAGTGGTGCGATTTGCTCACTGCCCTGTGCTGGTCATCCGCAGATAGTCAAAAGATAGGCAAATTTGTTCACGATTCGCAGGATTTACGCAGTTGCATGCGGTTTTAGCTCCCGCATTCCCCAGCATTAGTGGGTGCGGGGCTTTGCGTAAATCCTAATTCGTTAACGCTGGATAATAATTCAGTGCATTTATAGCAACCCGCCGAAAGGTTCGGCTAGGGTTGCCGGTCAATTTTTTTCTGTGCCAACGATTCCCGTGACACTGGGTGCAGTAAGCAATCTGACCAAAGCTATATCAACCCAGCCAGGCAGCGCCATCGATATGGTTCATCAGAATCATCGATGGCGCTGTTTGTGGGTCTGAACTGACTTATCTATGGTTGAACTGTGGGACAAAGTTCAACCTACCAATTGAACCTACTGATGTTTTAAGGACGAGTCAAATGCTACTTTCTACGATACCAATCCGTAAAGTTTTATCTGAAGAGTTTCTGCTGCGCGATCGCGTTATCGATAGCCTAAAAAAGTTTTGGCTATTTAGCCAATTTTACGGTGAATACCAGGCTCTACCGCCTGAAAAAAGACGCCGCTTTGTAGAAACCTACGAACAGCAGCGCCTTTTGAAGAATCGTTTAACTTAAAAAATCGATAGCCTTCAAGTGAGGAATTTAGTCTTGCTCGCTGCCTGCACTAGACATCGCAAGTTGCTGATCATGAGTCAGCATTTCCCCAGAGGTCAGCTTCTGCATATAGGTTTTGAGATCTGCCGCAACCTCATTGGAGAGGATGTATAAGCCAATCAAGTTCGGGAACGCCATTCCCAGCAGCAGCAGATCGCTTAAATCAATAATGACCCCCAGACTGGCCAGACAGCCCAAGAAAGTGCACACCACATAGATGATCTTAAAAACGATTGTGCTGCGCTCACCAAACAGATATGCCCAAGCCTGAATACCGTAGTAACTCCACGAAATAATGGTAGAAAAGGCAAATAGGCAAACGGCAATACTGAGAACAATCGGGAACCAGCCAATCACGCTCTCAAAGGCACTAGAGGTCATGGCAACGCCGCTAAGCTCTTCACCCGTTGTTTGATAGACGCCGGTCAGCACAATAGCGATCGCGGTCATATTGCAGATCAAGATGGTGTCAATAAAGGGCTCTAAGAGGGCAACAATACCTTCGCGAATAGGTTCATCGGTGCGAGCTGCTGAGTGGGCGATCGCAGCTGAACCAACACCGGCCTCATTAGAGAAAGCGCTGCGCCGCACACCTTGCACAATCACACCGACAATACCACCACCTACGGCTTCTGGAGAAAAGGCTTGGATAATAATGGTGCCAATTGCGCCAGGGATAGCGGGTAAGTTGACAACCAGCACGGCCAGGCAGGCTAATACATAGATAGCCGCCATGGAAGGCACTAGCTTTTCTGCAACAGCTCCAATTCGCTTGATACCGCCGATAATCACGAACGCGGCCATGGTTGCCAGCAAAATGCCAAATAGCCAGGCAGGCATCGCCGGAATAATATTAGCGATCGCTGCATAAGCCTGGTTGGACTGGAACATATTTGCTCCCCCCAAGCTGCCGCCAATACACAGCAGCGCAAACAGAACAGCGAGTCCCTGTCCCAGCGGTCGTAGCCCCTTCTGCGCCAAGCCCAGGTTGAGATAGTACATCGGGCCACCCAACACGGTGCCATCAGGCTGCACGCGGCGATATTTAACGCCCAAAGTACACTCTACAAACTTAGTCACCATGCCGCAGAAGCCTGCCAGGGTCAGCCACAGCATTGCACCGGGACCGCCCAGCTGAATTGCGACCGCTACCCCGGCAATATTACCTAAGCCGACTGTGCCAGAAACCGCCGTCGCCAAGGCTTGAAAATGGGAAACCTCTCCTTCGTCGTGGGGGTCGTCAAATTTTCCCTGAACGACCTGGATAGCATGCTTAAAGCCGCGCAGATTAATAAAGCCCATGCGGAGCGTAAAAAAGATCGCGCCGATAAACAGCCACAGCACAATAAACGGAAAGCCATTTTCGCCGCCTATTTTGAAAAACAGCAGCAGCGCTAGCACATTAACGACGGAGCCAATAATCGCATCGACGCCAGTGGCGGGGGCTTCCTGAGCATGGGCTGCGGGGGCAATACAGGCCATGATACCCAGCGCTATCAAAATAGGCAGCCAAGGACGACCCGTTACTTTATCTTGAAAATAGAGCCAACTTTGCCGGATACGCTCAGTCAACCTGGCAGATTGAGGTAAAAGTGTCATAGATTTATTTAGCTAGCCATCATCAAAACGCACAAACATCGCAATCAGCGACAATTTGGACTAAGCTCAAGCATCAAACTGTTGAACCTTAGTCTGAAAGATTAATTTATTAAATCTTGCACGATTAGGTATAAATATCATTCAAGGTTGATCCTGCGTTGTTCGATCTGAACACCCTCTCCTCAGATCGGCGGATTTTCAGTTCTTTTTGAAAAAAGACGAGAGGCGATCGCCTGTGAGATCCTATTGATAAGAGGTCAATCGGAGCCATTCTAGGAGCCTTAAAGTTGATCAGACTAGCCCTATTCAGCCTTTTAGGACTAATCGCCATTGCACTGAGTTTGGAACTTGCGCTGCGATGGATTGCTGGCTTTGGCAACCCGCCTTTATATGTGGCCGATCCAGCCACGGGATACCGACTGGCGCCAAATCAATCGGTTAAACGCTTCGGCAAGCAGATCACAGTCAATCAGTACTCCATGCGAAATGCGGCCATTGCCAAAGCGCCAGCGCCAGATACCCTAAGGATTTTGCTGATTGGCGACTCTATTGTGAACGGGGGATGGTGGACTGACCAAAGCGAAATTTTATCGGCGGCGATCGCGCAGCAGCTCGCGGCAAAGTTACCCAATCCTTACACAGATGTTGAAGTGCTTAATGCCTCCGCCAACTCCTGGGGGCCGCGGAACGAACTAGGCTATATAAAATCCTTCGGACTCTTTGATGCAGCGGTAGTAGTGGTAGTCATCAACACTGACGATTTGTTTGCCACAGCCCCCACCTCAGTTCAGGTGGGGCGCGATCGCAGCTATCCCAATCGCAAGCCCGCTCTGGCTCTGTTCGAAGTTTACCGTCGAATATTTGTGAAACCTCAGCCAATTCCGGAACTAGAGGTGATTCAACAAGAAGGGGGCGATCGCGTTGGCAAAAACCTAGATGCGATCGCCCAAATCCAAACCCTCGTTAACGATGGCCAGGGACAGCTTTTACTGGCCATGACGCCTCTATTAAGGGAGGTTGTGCCCCCAGGCTCTCGCGATTACGAAATCAAAGCCCGGCAGCGGTTAACAGATTTTGCCAGCGCCGCAGAAATGACCTACGTAGATTTTTTAGACTCTTTTCAGAGCCATAGCGCTCCCGAAAGCCTATACCGCGATCACATTCATCTCAGCCCCGACGGGAATGCACTGGTCACTCACGCGATCGCTCAACAGGTTCAAGCAGCACTCACCGACTAAAATAGACTTTAAAAGCACTACCAACACGTCGGATTTAAAGTGCACCGGATTCAAGAAACAATCAACTTATTCCTACCGTTAGCTCATAACCAAGTTCGCTTCCAGTTCGGCAATCGAACGATTCACGTCCCCCGGCTGCCAGACCTTACCATCAATTGCCATCTGCTCAATCAGGCTCGCCAGCCTCAGCGCCTTAAGCGCCTGCTCACCCCCTACAGAAGGCTGCTCACCCCCTCGTACGCAGCTGACAAAATGCTCCAGCTCGGCATGAAGCGGTTCAACATTACTGGTGTAGACCTTTTCAATCAGACCGTCTTGGCGATAGAGCACCTGACCGTAGTCTGCGGTGCAGTTGGCCGTCACCTGCCGGTGAATCAAAATTTCATTGTTTAGAAAATCAGCTTCAGTCAGCGAACTCTTACAGTGAGCCGCAATGCTGCGAATTTTACGATGGGTTACCTTGCTGGCGGTTAAAGTTGCCACAATACCATTTGCAAATCCTAGCGTTGCCGTCACATAGTCTAAATAGCCGGAGTCTGCGGCGCGGCTACCGCTAGCATTTAGCTTAACCACAGGCGATGCCGCTAGCTCCAGCATCAAATCAATATCGTGAATCATTAAGTCCAACACGACCGAGAC
>JBCDFX010000277.1:0-5728 GCA_039177155.1 Cyanobacteria bacterium P01_H01_bin.119 | reverse complement strand
TAATCTGCCCCTGACTATTTTGGTGATGCGCAGCTTTTTCCAGCAGTTGCCCAAAGATCTCGAAGATTCTGCCAAGGTGGACGGGTACAACACCCTACAAATGCTGTGGCAAATCGTGCTACCCATGACGCTGCCAGCCTTAGTCACCACCGGAATTTTGACCTTTATTTTTGCCTGGAATGAGTATATTTTTGCCCTTACCTTTATCACCCGCGAGTCGATGAAAACGATTCCGGTTGCTGCCGCCCAGCTTGGGGGTACCACCACCTTTGAAGTGCCCTATGGCCCTCTTGCCGCCGCCACGGTGCTGGGAACCCTGCCCCTGGTTGCCCTGGTGCTGTTTTTCCAGCAAAAAATTGTGCAGGGGCTGACCGCTGGCTCCGTCAAGGGTTAACGGTTACAGGCTCACTCTTTAGTCCGACACATCCAAATCACCATGCCGACTTTACATATCCAAGATCTCAGAAAAGCCTACGGTTCCGACATTGTGCCTGTAAAAGGGCTGACCCTAAGCGTTGAAAATAATGAGTTTTTAACCCTAGTTGGGCCATCCGGCTGCGGAAAATCCACCATTTTGCGGCTAATTGCCGGACTAGAGCAGCCCACCCAGGGCCGGATTGAAATTGGCGGCCAGGATATGACGGCGGTTCCGGCAGGCGATCGCAATATTGCCATGGTGTTTCAGTCCTACGCGCTCTATCCCCATATGACGGTGTGGGAAAATATGGCGTCAGGACTTAAGCTGCGGGGCACCCCCCCTGGTGAAATCCAAAAGCGGGTGCAGGAAACCTCTAAGGTGCTGGGAATTGATCCTCTGCTGGATCGGCGTCCGGCAAAGCTGTCCGGGGGGCAGCGGCAGCGAGTAGCTCTGGGCCGTGCCCTGGTGCGGGAGCCAGATGCTTTTCTGCTAGATGAGCCGCTGAGTAATCTGGACGCGCTGCTGCGGGAGCAGGTACGGGCCGATTTAAAGCAAATCTTTGAGTCGCAGAAGTCACCGGTGGTTTATGTCACCCACGACCAGACTGAAGCCATGACCCTGTCTACAAAAGTCGCGGTGCTTTTTGACGGCTATTTGCAGCAGCTCGATACACCAGACAAAATCTACAACGTTCCGGCCAATAAGTTTGTGGCCGGATTTATCGGCAGTCCGCAAATGAATATATGGGCGCTGCCCTACGAAGACCATCACGCTGTACTGGGTCAGTATTATATTCCCGCGCCAAAGCCCGCTAGCTCTACCGGCGAGATTTATTTGGGCGTCCGCCCGGAGCATGTGCGGCTCGCCGAGGAGCACGATGAAAATCAGGTGCAGGGACGGGTTTTCTTGGTTGAAAATTTGGGGATGAGCTACCTGGTGAGTGTGCGAATCAACGGGGCAGAGGAGATAACGCTGCGGGCTCTGATTCCGGCTGATGCCGACTGGAGCCGAGAAGATATTCACCTGGCCCTGCCTAAGCACCGGCTGCACTGGTTTGAAACTGACGCAGATGCCGCTCGAATTGAGTAAGCCTTGAACAGGCAGGACTCTAAAGTACAGGTTTAACCGGACAGGCCGATTGGCGCGGCGGAAAATTAGCGGTAACGTTATCTTGAGTCGTCATTTACTCCTGGGATCGCGCTTATGATTGATGCCGTTGAAACCCATGTGTATCCGGTTGTGTGGCAAGACGAGCATGTTCTGCTAATCGACCAAAATCAGCTCCCCCACGACTACACCCTGGTCTCAATTAGTCGCTGCGACGATATGATCACCGCGATTAACAGCCTGATTGTGCGGGGTGCACCTGCTATCGGCATTGCGGCGGCCTATGGTATGTATCTGGGCGCGCGGGAGATTCATATCAGCGATCGCGACGCTTTTTTAGAGCGCCTGGAAGCTGTCGCCGAACAGCTTAAAAACACTCGCCCCGACAAGGCCAATCTGGCCTGGGCCATCGACAGTATGCTGGCCTCTGCCTACAAAACCCCCGGCTCCGTAGACTCGATTCGAGGGACATTGCTTAGCGCGGCCCAGGCCCTACAAGCCGATGAACTGGCGACCTGTCACGCCATTGGCGATCGCGGCCTGGAAGCCCTGCCCCAAACCCCTGAAAAGCTTAGACTCTACACCCACTGCAACCACGGGGCCCTGGCCACTGCAGGCTATGGCACCTCCCTTGGCGTGGTGCGCTCGGCCTGGCAGCATAACCGTCTGGAGCGGCTGTATGCCGGGGAAACCCGCCCTCGACTGCAGGGCTCACGGCTGACGGCTTGGGAATGTGTGCAGGACGATATCCCCGTCTCCATTGTTACCGACAGCACGGCGGCTCACTGTATGAAACAGGGCATGATCGATGCAGTGCTGGTGGGGGCCGACCGGATTGCCGCCAATGGCGATACCGTCAATAAAATTGGCACCTACGGACTGGCGCTGCTGGCCAAAGTCCACAATATTCCCTTTTTGGTTGCGGCTCCCCTATCTACAGTTGATTTTTCCTTAGTAGATGGCTCCACGGTGACCATCGGCCAGAACGCAGCGGCGGATATCTATCAAATTGGTGAAACGATAACCAGCCCCGACGGCGCTGATTTCTATAATCCCGCCTCCGATATCACCCCTGCGGACCTGATTACCGCGATTATTACCGAAAAAGGGGCGATCGCCCCCAGTCAGCTTTCTACGCTGGCCTAATTGAACCCTATCAGCACACTGCTTCTGGCTTTTGCAGCCTTGCACGGGCAAAAATGATGTCCCAATCTTATGTCTCACTCTAACGCCGACGCCACTATCGAAACGGTTCAAGCCCTGGTTAGTGCCTATGGCCAGGGTCGGCGCAGCTTCTCAGGTATTACGCTTGTAGAGGCAGTGCTAACCCAAGCCGACCTAAAGGGGGCCGATTTAAGCTACGCCGATTTAGCTGAGGCAGACCTTAGCCACGCTAATTTGCGCGGCGCAGACCTCAGCTACGCGGTGCTCCGAGGCGCTAACCTCACCAGCGCCGATCTGCGGGGCGCCATGCTGATTGGCACAGACCTGCGGGAAACTCAGCTCCACAATGCGCAGCTTACCGATGCCGACTACGATCCGTTAGAGACGCGGTTTCCAGCTGGGTTTGACCCCGACGCTGCTAGGATGAAACGCGATCGCTGATACGCCTTAACTGCTATGGGATTTTATGCACAGCGGGTGATTCCGCGTTTAATAGAGTGGTCGATGTCCGGAGCTGCCCTGGCCAACCATCGGCGGCAGCTTTTGGCCGATGTCACAGGCCGCGTGCTTGAAATTGGCTTTGGCACCGGGCTAAATCTGGCCTACTACCCGGAGACAATTACCGATTTAACCGTGATTGATCCCAATCCTGGAGTAAACGCGATCGCCCAGCGCCGCATCGATCGCTCCCCGCTTTCGATCAAGGCCCGACCCATTAGCGGAGAAGCCCTGCCTATGAACGATTGCAGCTTTGATACGGTGGTCAGCACCTGGACGCTGTGCAGCATTGATCGGGTCAATCAGGCGATCGCCGAAATTCACCGGGTGCTCAAGCCGACCGGACGCTTTATCTTTATTGAGCACGGCCTAAGCCCAGATTTAGGCATTAGCGCCTGGCAGAATCGCCTCACCCCCCTGCAAAAAATAATTGCCGACGGCTGCCGCATCAATCGCCCCATTGCAGATTTAATTGAGCAGCAGTTTGAGCTGCTCAGCATTGACCGCTTTTATGAACCCAGTCTGCCCAAGGTAGCGGGCTATTTTTATAAAGGCATGGCCAAACCTCGCCAGCCAGCAGGTTAATTTAAGTCAATATTCAATTGGTTTTGTAATTTTGCTTGACAGCGATCGCTTCCCGCATAGGACTGAGCTGCGTCTCCCAGAAACCCTTGATAAACGGTGGATTAAGCCCACTTTAAGCGCCGTTAAACCAATTCTTAACCTGCCACGGGGCCGCCAAAAATTTTTTTGCCCCCAGAGAAATCGCAGGATTGCTTAAAACTACCGCCTATCTTTGGCGCGAGATATTACGGGTTTTTGCAAACCATGTCTGCTCTCTAACCGTGGGGATCAACATTTCTATACTGAATTTATCGAAGTTAATCCATATGGGATAATCCCAGAGGTGATGACATGAGCCATATTTACGAAGCATTCGTAGATATTAAAGAATGCGAGGGACTGTCTTGTTTAACGTCCCGAATCTATTCAGAGCGCTATGAAGTAAATGCTGAAAGTCGGCTTTCTGCGGGTCAACTGGCGCTGAACCAAGCAGAACATAAACATCCGACTGCCGCAGAATACGATGTACGAACCACCCGTATCCTACAGTAATCTTAAGCTCCAATTTCTAACCTAAAGATTCCTCGGCGATCGCTCCATTGCGCTACTTTATAAAGACCGTTTCGCATCCGCGATCGCCCTCTAAATCTCTTCTATATCTTTATCAGCTGACCTTGGCTGGCCTAACACTGCTAACCAAGGGCAAAGGCTAAATTTTTCTGCCTTTCGCGATGCCTCTATCCTCACTCTTGTGGGAGATCGTTGTCAGGATAAATCTGATCGGCAATTAAAACGGCGCTCTGCTCATAGACCGCATCAACCTTATCTTGAAACTCTACGCTCCAGGTGAGGTCATAATCTTCTTTCAGATCAGCAATAATATAGGGGCGGAGTATGCCAGTGACCACGGCATTTTCGCCATCTGCTAAACCGATATCGTTGGCCTCAGCACCCATAATTACAACTACGCCCTCGCCGCCAAACAGCCCCGGATTCTTGAGGATAAAGGTTCCTTCGGCTTCAACGAATTCTACCTCCCCGTAGACCGTAACGGGCTGATCGTAAAATGCCTCTTTCTCATCGACTAGCAGGGCAGGATCTGGTGCTAGAGTAATATCTTCTGCAAAGACCGCAAGCTGCCCTTCGTAGTCTTCAAAAACGTCTAGGGGAACTGCATTTTCTTCTAACACTTCAGCAGTTAGGGGCTGAACTTCACCGTATATCCACATGGGGACGCTATTGTCCTCCGGCACGTTAAGGCTGCGCTGGGAGTCGTTCACCACCAGCATATCGCCAACATATAGGGTGCCATCTTCCCTCACGCGAAAAATAGACTGGCTAATCTTTTCTTCAAAGTCAGCATAAAAAACAACGTCTTGTCCCTGTAAGTTTTCGATTTCTTCCGAGTTAGTCGCGATCTCTTCAGAATCCTCATTTGTAGAATCAGCGGACTCGTCAACAGAAGCGCCAGAACAGGCTATCAAAATCGACACTGAACTTAGCAGGGCCAACCCCAGCATCACCCCTTTTTTCAGGCTAAAAGCAAATTTAAATGTCATAACAGTTGAGCCTACAGATAAATATCCTAAGCTGATAGTCTAACCAGACTGAAATGTACCGCAGACTGTAGCTATAAACTTAAGAAGCCTAATCATATTCGATATTCTCATAACTGGCTCATTTCTTCTGCAGCTCAGGCTGTTTTCATTCTATTGATAGATATGAAGGCGATCGTCTTTTGAAGTCATCATCCTAAAGGATGAGTTTAAATTGAGGATAGTTTGGCTCAGAATACTACCGATTGGGGATGTTTTTCTGGCGTCTATAGTCGAGTAGAACAAGGAAGATTGAAATTTAGGGAGTGGCCAGACTCAAAGGTGGTCAGAATCAAAGACTGTAGACGCCAGAAAAACATCCCCAATCGGTAGTATTCTGAGCCAAACTATCCTCAATTTAAACTCATCCTTTAGGATGATG
>JBCDFX010000276.1:0-5729 GCA_039177155.1 Cyanobacteria bacterium P01_H01_bin.119 | reverse complement strand
CTCAATACCGAGTCTGCCGAAGTTCACGATGCCTCAGGGCTGATGATTTTTCCCGGCGGCATTGATGTTCATACCCATATGGAAGGGCCACAAGGCCCCGCAATAAACTGCGACACCTATGAGTCAGGAACCGTCGCCGCTGCCTTCGGTGGCACTACCACTATTGTGGATTTTGCCTATCAAGAAAAAGGCGACGGCGCTAAAAAGACGCTGGATAATCGCCGCGCGCTGGCCGATCCTCAAGTTTGTATCGACTACAGCCTGCATTTGATTTTGATTGAGGTCAATACAGACGTGCTGGCCGAACTGCCGGACATGGTCAATCGAGAAGGCATCTCCAGCTTCAAGATGTATATGGCCTATCCAGATATTTTGATGGTGGACGACGCGGCCATTTTTCGCACCATGCGTACCGTTGGTAACCACGGCGGCATGGTTAATCTGCACGCAGAAAACGGCGCAGTGATTCAAGTGCTGATTGAAGAGGCGCTAGCTCAAGGAAACACAGCCCCCAAAGCTCATATGCTGACCCGGCCCCAAATTATGGAGGCCGAGGCTACTCACCGGGCAATCCGTATTGCGGAACTGGCTGAAGTTCCTGTTTATATTGTGCATTTGTCTGCTCCGGAAGCCCTAGAGAGCGTAGTAGAGGCGCGCGATCGCGGTCTGCCTGCGTTTGCCGAAACCTGCCCCCACTACTTATTTCTAGATGAGCGTGAATACGACCGTCCCGGATTTGAAGCGGCAAAATACGTGATGACTCCGCCGTTGAGACATCAGCAGTGTCGCCATGCACTTTGGCGCGGCCTCAGATTCGACGATTTGCAGATTGTTGCCACCGACCACTGCCCGTTTTGCTTTAACGAAAACGCTCTGGGGCTAAAATACTCCAAAGCGCTGGGCCAAGATAACTTCAACCAAATTCCTAACGGTGCCCCCGGAGTAGAAACTCGGCTGCTGCTGCTGTACGACGGGGGCGTGCAATCAGGGCGAATTAATCTAAATCGGTTTGTACAGCTAACCGCCACGGCTCCCGCCAAAATGTTTGGCTTATTTCCTAAAAAAGGCGCGATCGCAGTGGGCAGCGATGCGGATTTGGTGCTGTTTAATCCCAACCGGCGGCAAACGCTAAGCGCCAGCACCCACCACTCACGGGTTGACTACTCTATGTTTGAAGGACGAGAGATTACGGGCAGCATCGAAAAGGTCTTTTTACGCGGACAGCTAATTGTCGATGGCGATCGCTGGCTGGGCCGTCCCGGCATGGGGCAATTTTTAGAGCGCGGCGCTTCAGGGCGAATTTTATAGTCCAAAATAAAATTAAACGCTGCGCCGTATCTAAAGCAGCTTCACCGCTAATCAAGGCCACTATGGGATTACAGATTTACTTCTTACGCCACGGCGAAACCGCCTTTAGCCTTAAAGGCGGGTTTTGCGGCGACCTCGATCTAGACCTAACTGAGTACGGTCAGGAGATGGCCTCAGCCTTTGCCCAAGCCTATGCCAATACACCGTGGAAAGCGGTGTTTGTCAGCCCGATGAAGCGCACCGTTGCCACGGCCCAGCCCCTTTGCCAGGCAACCGGACTAGAGATGCAGATTCGCGATGGCCTACGAGAAATGAGCTTTGGCAGTTGGGAAGAAAAAAGCCGCGACATGGTGAAGTCCGAATATTTAGAAGACTACATTCGCTGGATGACTGAACCCGCCTGGAATTCACCCACCGGAGGCGGTGAAACAGCAGTAGATGTGGCCAACCGAGCTATGCCGGTCATTGCTGAAATCGAAGAAACCTGTCTAGATGGCCCCGTACTGGTGGTGTCCCACAAAACTACAATTCGAGTGATCCTGTGTCAGCTCTTGGGCGTCGATTTAGGACGCTACCGCGATCGCATTGACTGCCCTGCCGCTTCTCTCAGTACCGTTATGTTTGATGTGCACGGACCAATGCTGCAAAAACTGGGCGATCGCACCTATATGCCCGCCCATTTACAGGAAAGGGTTGGTACATAAGCTCCTTTCTTGTTCAAAAGGCCCGCAAAAAGCCCATTAAAAAAAGCCCATTAAAAAAAGCCCATTAAAAAAAGCCCATTAAAAAAAGCAAGGACAGCTGCTCCTTGCTTTTTGATCATTCAATAAACTGTTATCAGCCATAGTAGCTGAACGGACGATTAGTCACTCACTCCGAACTATGCCGTTTCTGACTTACGGCGCAGCTGCTTCAAACCGCCAGCCAATCCTAGACCCATAAAGGCTAGCAGCGCAGACGGCTCAGGCGTCTTAGCTACATCTTCACCCTGAACACCACGAACGGCAAAAACGACATCGTTGAAGTCGCGATCAGAGTCCTGGTTGGGACTACCTGTAGCGCCGAGTTCGCCGTAGAGATCCTCAAACCCGATGATGGTCCAGAACTGATCTTCTACATCGTCATAGTATTCAAAAGCAACCATATGCTGCAGGCCATCGGGATTCGCAGCAGCATCTGCACCATAGACGTACGGAGTATCATCAAACTTTGAGTTAGCGTTTAAGAAAAAGTCGATGCTGGTAGGACCAGAAAAAGCACCTACTCGGCGACCTTCACCTAAATCTAAAGGCCCGTCCTGTTCGGATAAAACGCTATCTGTCGAAGAGATATCGTCAAACAGAGTGACCTTCTGACCTCCGTTAATGCTGTAGTCCAAAGAACTGCGGAAGCCAGCACCTTCATCAACAAAGAAGACATCGATGGGATCAACACCGTTCCAGGAAAGGGAGCCCGGATTAAGCTGTTTTAGGCTGGCATCAGTGAACAGATTACCTTCTTCGTTGACGTACTGACCAAAGGTATCTAGCAAATCAGCGCGGAGGGTCATAGCGTTGGCCGCACCAGCAGAAAAAATGCTGGCAGCGGCAGCGACAAAGGCGACAGATGTCGTAATACGATTCAATTTCACAGAGCTCTCCTTGTAGTGGTTTATGCGGTAGCGTCAAGGTCAAAAAAAGAACTTTTAGAGTTAAGTTCACCCAGATGGTTGCAGTTAGCCTCTACAGATGAGTCATAGGCCTCACCTAGGGCACCCAATTTTTAACACTCCCAATCTAAAGGGTTTAGAGCTAAAACCCATGGGTGATTTCCGCTGAAAACTTTGTTTTTAAGTGGCTAGCAGTTAATGATTCTGTATAGTGACTGCTAGTAAATACTGATACCTCTATAACTTTCTGCGTATTTTTCCAGGTTGGCTGAGCCTATCCCAGAGTATTGACGAAGTGATTGCCGTAGATATTCCTAAATGTGAGTTGACTCCCCTTGATCAGCACCAATCGCACTAGGGGTGTTAAAGATATAGAAATCTCGATGCTGCCAGTAAGCTGACCAAAGCCATATCATTCAGCGGCGCAAAGGATAAGGTAAAGAGAGTACTGCTAAAAAGCTTGTGATTCGGCCCCGAAAGCGATTTGGACAACACTGGTTGACTAGCCCCAAAATTCTGACCCGCATTGTGGCAGCGGCGCAGCTTCAGCCGAATGATTGCGTCTTGGAAATTGGGCCTGGGCAGGGCATTTTGACTGAGCAGCTTTTAGGGCGCGTTGAGAGCGTGATTGCAGCGGAAATCGATCGCGATCTCTGTCGTGTTCTACAAGAAAAGTTTGCTGAGCAAAAGTCGTTTTATTTAATTGAAGGAGACTTTCTGGCGCTAGACCTTCCGGATGATATGGCAAATAGGCTATCAGCGGGAGCGATCGCCCTCCCCAACAAAGCCGTTGCCAATATTCCGTACTACATTACAGGACCGATTTTGGCGAAGCTGCTGGGCACGATCAGCAGTCCGCCCGTGCTCTCCCTAGAGACTATTGTGCTGCTGGTACAAAAAGAAGTGGCCGATCGCATTTGTGCTCAGCCGGGCTCTAAAACTTTCGGAGCAATGTCGGTACGCCTGCAGTATTTAGCCGACTGTCACTACATCTGCGATGTCCCACCTGGGGCGTTTTATCCGCCGCCCAAAGTAACCTCGGCAGTGGTGCGTCTACGCCCTCGCGCCTATCCTTTCCCGGCAACCGATTTGACCCATCTAGACCAGGTGGTGAAAGCAGGCTTTGCCAGTCGTCGTAAAATGCTGCGCAACAATCTGCAGCCTTGGGTAGAGCGCGATCGCCTGCTGGCTCTACTGGATGCGCTTGAGCTAAAACCCCAAGTACGGGCCGAAGATCTCAGCGTTCAGCAGTGGGTGGGATTGAGTAATAAGATTCTGGAGGATGGGGCATAAACAGCAGAAATACCTGGCATCCTTGTAGCTGGCGTTATGGTGGTAGCCCAACGGCGATGCGTCTTTATTCCCTCTCGGCTGCGGCCAAAATTAATTTGTATCTAGAAATCGTCGGCGATCGCGCTGATGGCTTTCATGAGCTAGTGATGATCATGCAAAGCGTCAGTCTATGCGACCGGGTGACGGTCCGCAGCTTAGGAACGGACGTAATACGGGTACGCTGCGATCACCCCCTGGTGCCAACCGATAAAACAAATCTGGCCTATCGAGCGGCAGAGCTGCTGATTCAGACGTTTCCCAACATACTGACCCACAACGGCGGGGTTGAAATCACCATCGAAAAACAAATTCCCGTTGGGGCGGGCCTGGCAGGGGGCTCCAGTAATGCGGCAGCGGTATTGATAGGGCTCGATCTGCTCTGGAAGCTGGGCTTGACCCAAAATGAACTGCAAACGCTGGCGGCAAAGCTGGGATCGGATGTGCCCTTTTGTATCAAGGGCGGAACAGCGATCGCAACCGGACGCGGAGACGTGCTCGATCCGCTGCCGGATTTAGGAAATTGGTCCTTGGTCCTAGCCAAGTATCACAGCCTATCGATTTCTACGCCTTGGGCCTATAAAGGCTATCGTCAGCAGTTTAGCGATCGCTACATTCAAGATCAGAGCGAGCGGCAGGCGCGGCAGCAGCGGATTCGCGCCAGCGGATTAGTCGGAGGGCTCAGCGAGTCTGAAACGGCTAAGGCACTGACCCAAGAGCTGCACAACGATTTGGAAAAGGTGGTCCTATCTGCCTATCCTAAAGTTGCTCAGCTTAAAGAAACCTTAGCCGGGCTGGGGGGCATGGGTACGCTGATGTCGGGTTCTGGCCCGACGGTATTTACCCTATGCGAAACGCCAGAAGCGGCCGCGGCGATCGCGGCTGAATTGCGGCACCAAACTCCTGACTCGGATTTGGGTATCTGGTGCGCCCAGTTTATGGCTAACGGCATTCAGCTAATGGACTAACCCAGGCGATCGCGGCTGCTATACCAACTGGGCCAGCTTTCTCTCCGGAAGCTGCAAAACCAGGTAGCGCTGATCGGTAGTGAGCCAGCCTTCGGCCTTAAAGTCTTTTAGTAAGCGCGTGACTGTTACTCGCGTAGTGCCAATGGCAGTGGCAAGCTGATGGTGAGTCAACCGAATGGTAATGCGAACAGTGCTACGCTCTTCAGTCTGACCAAACTCCGTTGCAATCAGCCACAGTAGATGGCGCAGGCGATCGGCCACAAGACGCTTGCCGGCCAGCGCAAGCCAGGCTTCTGACTGCTGAAGACGTAGCACTAAGTGACGAAATAATCCTGCCATCAAAATGGGTGAGGCTTCTACCTCAGCCAAAGCTAAGGGTAACAGGTCTACGTTAGTCAGCGCCTGAGCCCAGTAGGGGTCAACCGTTGTCAGACTCAGCCCGATTGGGGTAGATGGCCCTGCCAACCCCAACAGCG
>JBCDFX010000275.1:0-5756 GCA_039177155.1 Cyanobacteria bacterium P01_H01_bin.119 | reverse complement strand
CTGAATGGTTTCAACTTCAACCAGTCAGTCATCGACTCGCAGGGTCGTGTGATTGGCACCTGGGCTGATGTAATCAACCGTGCTAACCTGGGTATGGAAGTAATGCACGAGCGCAATGCTCACAACTTCCCCCTCGATTTGGCTGCTGCTGAGGCACCTGAAATCATCGGCTAGTCTTGGCTTCTGACTCGGCTTGTCTGAGTTAGTCAGCTAACAGCTAATTGAAAGAGCGCTCCTCGCTTCGCGGGGGGCGCTTTTTAGTTGGTCAAATAATTAAGAGAGCTGCAAATGTACGTTGCAATCATTTGAAATTAGCCTGCGCAACCCGCCAAGCGACTTTACAATATGCAATAGAGACTTTAATCCTGTGAACTAAGTATGCGTGTTGCGATTGTTGGGGCTGGGCTGGCCGGTATGTCTACCGCTGTTGAACTGGCCGAGGCGGGTCACGAGGTAGAAATTTTTGAATCCCGCTCTTTTGTGGGGGGCAAGGTTGGCAGTTGGGTCGATAAAGATGGCAACCATTTAGAAATGGGGTTGCACGTGTTTTTCGGCTGTTACTACAATCTATTTGCGTTAATGAAAAAGATTGGCGCATTTCAGCATCTGCGGCTTAAAGAGCACACCCATACCTTTGTCAATCGCGGCGGTGAATTGGGTGCGCTGGATTTTCGCTTTCTCACGGGTGCTCCTTTTAATGGATTAAAAGCGTTTTTTACCACCTCACAGCTTTCCATTCAGGACAAGGCTCAAAATGCGATCGCCCTTGGCACCAGCCCGATTGTGCGGGGATTAGTAGACTTTGACGGCGCAATGAAGTCGATTCGGGCGCTCGATCGCATTAGCTTTGCTGACTGGTTTCGCCGTCACGGTGGGTCTAACGGCAGTCTCAAACGTATGTGGAATCCAATTGCCTACGCGCTGGGCTTTATTGACACTGAGAATATTTCGGCTCGCTGCATGCTGACGATTTTTCAGCTCTTTGCGGTCAAAAGCGAGGCGTCGGTGCTGCGAATGCTGGAAGGTTCTCCCGATACCTACTTGCATGGGCCTCTGGTTAAGTATCTCGAAGATCGCGGCGTGCGGATTCATACGCGACGCGGGGCGAGGGAGATTTTGTTTGAAGGGGAGGGAGAACAGGCGAAGGTAACGGGCATCGCGATCGCCAATGGCAATACTATTGAAACCGTTACGGCAGATGCCTATGTATGTGCCTGCGATGTGCCGGGTATTAAGCGGTTGATTCCTGTAGCCTGGCGGCAGATGCCACTATTTGACAATATCTACAGGCTAGACGCAGTGCCGGTTGCCACGGTGCAGCTCCGCTTTGATGGCTGGGTAACCGAACTCTACGACCCTGAGGCCCGCCAACAGCTCGACCACGCGGCGGGCATGGACAATTTGCTCTACACCCCAGATGCCGATTTCTCTTGCTTTGCCGACCTAGCGTTGACCAGTCCGGGAGACTATTACCGCGAAGGCCAAGGATCGCTGCTGCAGCTAGTATTGACCCCTGGAGATCCGTTTATCAAGCAAAGTAATGAAGCGATCGCTCATCATGTGCTTAAGCAGGTACACGATTTGTTTCCTTCGTCGCGGCAGCTAAATATGACCTGGTACAGCGTGGTGAAGTTAGCCCAATCTCTCTATCGAGAAGGGCCGGGGATGGACCCCTACCGCCCGACTCAGGCGACGCCGGTAGAAAACTTTTTTCTGGCCGGTAGCTACACCCAGCAGGACTATATCGATAGTATGGAAGGGGCGACCCTGTCGGGTAAGCAGGCGGGACAAGCGATTTTGAGCGCTTTTGCAGAATGCCAGCCTGAACCCTCTTTTGCTTAAGAACATAAGCTATCATTAGCGTCCTGTTGCGTTCCTGATTTTATGGCTGACTGGCTAGAACACAGCGTATTTGTCGATGTTGATGCCCCCATTGAGCTACTTTGGAGCCTTTGGTCTGACTTGGAGCAGATGCCTCAGTGGATGAAGTGGATTGACTCTGTACAAGTGCTAAACGACAATCCCGATCTATCTCGCTGGAAACTGGCTTCAGGCGGATTTGAGTTTACTTGGCTATCGCGCATCACCAACCTGGTGTCTCACCAGATTATTCAGTGGGAGTCTGTGGATGGGTTGCCTAATCGAGGCGCCATCCGCTTTTACGATCGCAAAGAGTCAGGGGGTACGGTAAAGCTGACGGTCGCTTACTCGATTCCGGGGCTGCTTGGGAGACTGATGGATAATCTGTTTTTGGGGCGCATTGTCGAATCAACCATCCAAGCCGATATGGATCGCTTTCGCGATTACGCCCTGGCAGCTAAGGAACGCTCGGCCTAGAGTTAGGGTTAATTGCTAGGGTCGGTGGCAGTAAGAGATTTATTGATTTTCAGGCGGCACCAGTTCTGAATTGACTTCGTTAATCGGGCGACGCTTGAGTTCCACCGACTCCGATCGCGGCAGTAGGTCAAAGACTTCCCGCATTACGTCGTCAATGGTTTCATAGCTGATATTTCCCGCTTTATTTAGCACCACTTCCCCGTCTGCATTAAAGACCAGCGTCTGAGGCACTGCGCCGTCAAAATAGTAGCCCTCATCAGTCGGCTTATAGTCACGGGTTCCATAGTCACGACTGGCATAAATAGAGTCGGCCATAATTGGTATAAAATTTGCGACTCGACCATAGGGCGCTTGAAGTTGGGAAATCGTGGATGAATACTGCTTGCAGTCGGCGCTGTCATCAACATAAAACACCAGCAGCGCGGGCTTATTGTACTTAAACGACTGCGCCAAGTTGATCCGAGGCGGCACCAGAGACCCGTTGCCGGCATAGAGCGCAAAAATATTGCCGTCATAGTTGTCATCATCAACGCCGGCCAGAGCCGGATGACCAGCGCCCAACATAATTGCTAAGCTAAGCACCAGCGCAGCCGCGATCGCTCCGGAGCGTGCTAGGTGACGCTTGAAAGCCAATAGATTGCCCCGATTTAAATAAGGGGGTGAAGGTAAATTAAAGAATCGCAATTGCAGCCAGAGGCATGCCTTAAACACAACATTCATAGATTGCGAAAATCGCTAGGGGCTGTCATCAGTTAGATATTCAACTCTTGCTATAGCTAGGGTTCCAGCCCCTAGCCAATTGATTAGGACGGGCGTGTTTACAGCTTGCCGCGTCAGGCTTCTGCGCTTAAATGATGACACACCCTAGTTAAAGATATCTAAGTCAAGGGCTGCAGAGCCGCCTTCTTCTAAGGTTTTAAGATTGCGCCCAAGCTGCACCCAAACCAAAACGCCAATTAAAATCGTCATGGGTAACCCTAACGCGTAGGCAATTTTGTTGGGAACGCCAAACAGAGCAATACCAGAAGAGAGAAAAACGCAAGTTCCCAAACAGGTACCAATAAACGGCAATCGCAGCATGGTTCCCTGGAGATTGGCCAGGCTGCGATCGCCGCGGTCATCAGACCAGGCCTGAACGCCCCGCTGGAGCAATACAGCAAATGCGCTTCCAGCTACGAGCGCAATAACTAATCCAGCAGTCGCAAGGACATAGGGAGGAACAAAATACACAATTCAAACGCCAGATTTTGTGAAAAAAAGTAAAGCCGCAATCATTATACAGCTTTAACGAGCCTGCCCCTGAAAGGCGCTAGCTACGCCTGCAACATTGGGAACTAACGCCGCCGCCCGCTCTCTTGAAAAATCAGATAGGGCACCCCAGGCTGCACCCCAAAGCCGTGACGGTGTTACCTCGTCTTTAACCAGGTACCAGAGCCGCTGGACCTCTTCGGTATGCAGGCGATCGTCTTCGGTTAGCGCGACCAGCAGCTCTCGCCGCAGATACTGCCCCTCTTCAGACATTAGGTATTGCAGCCCTAGACTGGCGGTGGGAATCAGATCAAATGCCTCATCAGTGCGGGCAATGGTCAGCATATTTTCCAATCGCTGCCACTGAAACTTTCCGTCTTTAAATAAAACTTCTAGAAGGCGTCGCCGTAAAGACGGAGTTTCTCCGGTCAGCAGCCGGCGGGCAACGTAGGGATAGGCAATATCGACGATTTTAAAGTTGGGATTAAGGCTGAGGGCAACCCCTTCTTGGGTGACCAAAGAGCGAATAATCAGCGCAAATTTGGCCGGTACGCGAAACGGATAGTCATACATTAACTCCGAAAAGCGATCCGTAGTCGTCTTGAAGTTAAAATCACCGACGCTGGTGCCCAGGGCATTTCCTAGCACCGATTCTAAGGCTGGGATGATCGGCGTGATATCAACATCAGGGGTCAAAAAGCCCAGCTTGATAAAATCTTCAGCCAGGTGCTCGTAGTCCTGATTGATCAAATGAACCACAGAGTCTACTAGAGTTTCTTTGGTGTCTTGATCGAGCTGATCCATCATGCCGAAATCGACGTAGGCCATCCGTCCATCGGCCATAGCAAATAGGTTGCCAGGGTGGGGGTCGGCGTGAAAGAAACCAAACTCTAAAAGCTGCCGCAGGCCAGCCGTGACGCCAATTTCAATTAGCTCATCTGTAACCAGGTCAGCGGCCTGAACCTGCTGCGTATCGGTCAGCTTAAATCCGTTAATCCACTCTAGGGTAAGCACCCGGGTCGAACTGTAGCGCCAGTAGATTTTGGGGACTTTAACTTTTGGATCACTCTCAAAGTTGACGGCAAACGCCTCGGCGTTGCGGCCTTCGTTAAGGTAGTCGATTTCTTCAAACAGTTTAGAGCCAAACTCATCCACAATCAGGGTTAAATCGTGCCCCAAGTTCAGGGGTAAGAAAGGCGATAGCCAAGATGCCCCCAGTCGCATCAAAAACAGGTCTCGGCTAATGCGGGGCACCAGGTTAGGCCGCTGCACTTTAACGGCTACTTCCTCCCCGCTGTAGAGTCTGGCCCGGTAAACTTGCCCAAGGCTAGCAGCCGCAACGGGCTGGCTAGAAATAAAGCTAAACGCTTCATCCGGGGTGCGCCCTATCTCCGCTTCGATGATGCGAAACGCCAATTGGCTGGAGAAGGGGGGAAGCTGATCCTGTAGCTTGGTCAGTTCGTCTAAAAAGTCGGTGCGCACCAGGTCGGGGCGGGTGGAGAGGGCCTGGCCCACTTTAATAAATGCTGGCCCCAAGTCGGTCAGTACCTTGCGGAGCTGCTCGGCCCGTTTCTGCTGATTGCGCTTTTCTTGCTTAAACCAGCGATCGCGCTGGAGGCCAAAGACAAACCCTCCTAACAACCAGAGAATTTGCAAACTTCGCCAAAGAATAATCCAGGGCCGACGGCGATAATACCGGGCGATAGTATTGGCATCGTATCGCCGAAGCTGGTCAGACTGAGATTCGTACACGCTCTATCTTTCCTCCCGCACCAAAACAAGGGAACTGTCGATATCCAGCGATGGCACGATTTGGTCTATCTATCTCCATTGGGCTAGGCCGCTAAACTAATGAACAAGTCTGCGCTACAAAACCTCTGCTAGATAGTATCCAAACCTAAAACAGTGCCGGTCTTACTATCTGGGAGATACAGCAAGTACTACGCTCACTATCGTGCCGCGAAGGACCATATTTATAGTAATACTAATAAGTATAGATAACTACAATATTCTTTACTCAGATCGACTGTCAGCCCAGTCAGGGTTAGCATGGCAAGGATTTTCGATACCGCTGAAATAGTCTCTGAGATAACAAGGGCGGCTCTTGCAAGTGTCTCTCTTTATTTTTCCCAAAGCCCTGAGACCCGTCATCAGTTATGAGTAAAACCTTG
>JBCDFX010000274.1:0-5779 GCA_039177155.1 Cyanobacteria bacterium P01_H01_bin.119 | reverse complement strand
ATCAACTCTCCTGGGGGTTCAATCACTGCCGGCATGGCAATTTACGACACGATGCAGTACATCAAGTCAGATGTGGTGACGATTTGCGTTGGGCTGGCGGCGTCTATGGGTGCCTTTTTGCTGGCGGCGGGCACTAAGGGTAAGCGGGTGGCTCTGCCCCACTCTCGCATTATGATTCACCAGCCGTCTATGGGCGGCACAGGTCGCCTGCAGGCAACGGATATTGCCATTGAAGCGAAAGAAATTTTGCGGGTAAAGCGCGAGCTAAATGAAATGCTCTCGGAGCGTACGAGCAAGTCCATTGAGCAAATCGAACAAGACACCGATCGCGACTATTTTATGTCGGCAGAGGAAGCGGTTGAATACGGCTTAATCGATCGCGTGATTGAAGAGCAGGCCGTTTAGGCTTCTTTTGCCTGCGATCGCCGTTTACGACAGCGCTCAGAGCAATATTTCACCTCATCCCAGCAGTTAGCCCATTTTTTGCGCCAGGTAAAAGGGCGCTGACAGACGGGGCAGAGTTTGGTGGGCAAATCGGCTTTTGCGCGTTGACGAGCCATGTGACTGGAATAAACCGTGACTAAGATAAGCAGCTACAGAAATAACTCAGCGTGAACCGAGGCGGGAAACAGCAGCAGAAGGGTAATCGCGATTACAAGAGCGACTGCCGTCAGCATCAGCTTTCGAGCAATCCACTGGGGCAACAGTTGCGCTGGCGGCGTTGAGACAGCTTGAGGCTTCTGGGCTGCGCGAGCCGGAACTTGACTGGAGTTGGGCATGGGAAAAATCCGAACCTGGGGCGTCTTTAATTGGGGCGTCTTTATCTTGACATACGCGAACTAGATGCTCGTACCCCATAAGATTCTGAGTTGACGCAGAAACAATCTGACTCGCAACCCTGACCAAACCTTTCGGCGAACTGCCGTAAAAGCTATTAATCGTCTTGATCTAAATCAAGAGTGTCAAGGGTTGTTCGCAGTAGCCGATTTTCATAACGACGGTTGCGCCGCCGCGCCTTTGTCTGACCCGCACGCTTAGCCTGACGCTTATCGGCAACGATATCTTTTATAGCGTGAGCTTCTCCCCAATCTTCGAGGCCGGACTGTGGTGTGCGCTTACCCATGACAAAAACAAAACTTAGACAGAAATAAAATTTAACTTTTATTGATATATTTTAACTATCTTAGGTCTAATCTTGCCGCCTCTGCTCGGATAAACTGAAGCAGCGATTACTTGGGTCAGATTACTCACCGCAGCCAGTATCGCCGGAGTTATTGGTACAGCAGCATTTGACTTGCAAATGTCCCAACTTTTCGGCAGGTTACAGTATGAGTAAAGGCAGCTTAAGACTCTCGGCCAAACCACCGCTGATAAATATCGTCGTATTTTCCGATTTCAATTAGCTTTAGCAGGCTGGCGTTAATGGCTTCGCGGTAGGGGCTATCTTGAGCCATAGCTATGCCGTATCGCAGCTCTTTGTGAAACACAGGTCCAACCACTTTGACTCGCCCTTCACCAGCGTGGGAGGCGTAGTGTTGCAGCACCGGCGCGTCATACACCACGGCATCGACCGTTTGATTTGTCAGTTCTTCAAAGATGGCGTCTTGATCGGGGTAGTCTCTGAAAAATAGACCGGGCTGCTGGCTAAGGTATTCGGCAGCGGCGCTGTTGGCAATAGTGGCAATTCGCTTACCCGATAGGTCTTCTGGACCTTGGATATTGCCCTGGAGTTCGCTAACGGTAAAGGAGCTGGCAATGGTTGCCGTAAAATAGGCCAGCACAAAATAGCCCGCAAACATCCAAACCAGGCCAAAAAAGCGGCCTAGGGCGCGCTTTGGCACTCTATCCCCGTAGCCTACGGTGGTCACCGTAACGGCAGCCCACCAAAAGGCATCCCAGATGCCGGGCAGATAGCGACTGGCGAACTGGTCATTATGGCGATGCTCAGAGATCCAAAGAATATGGGCAACCCCCAGCAAAATCACCACCAGGATACCGATGCCGTAGTAGAGTCGGGGCGATCGCGCAATGGCGGCGATCGCGTTAAACAGTTGCCCTAGGCTGCCTTCCCCGCGATTGGCGACCATCACCTGCAATCCTGCTTCAAAAAAGGCGTGAGAAAAATCTAGCTCGGCTTCTCCCTGAGCAGTGATGCCGATGCCCGACATAGCGATATCTGCAGCCCCCCGTCTGACATCATCTAAAAGCTTAGCCAGGGAGTTAACCCCGCTAAGGGTGTAGGGAATATCCAGATCAGCCGCGATCGCCTCCCATAAATCTATGCTAAAGCCGCTGTACTGCTGGTTTTCATACATTACAAACGGCTCAAACTGTTTGGTCACAACCCGCAGAGTTTGCCCCGAAAGTGGTGAAACCTCTGGCTCTGGGACGACAGACGAGTCTAAGGCGGTCGGGGCTGCTTCCGTTCTGGCTGCGCGGGCGGTGGCTAACCATTGGTCAACTCGTTGCCGGTGCTCGGCGATCCAGGTTTGGGCCTGGCTGCGAATATCGGCCTCGGAATCCTTTCCGGCCAGCATATCTGCATTTTGGGCCGTGATATCTGCTAGAGGAATTTCAATTTGTTCGAGCAGCGATCGCACCGCTGGATTAGCGACCAAAAAGTCACGGTTGGCAACTGCTCGAATATCATTGGGCGGAAAGCCCATGGCGCAGGGATCGGCAACGCATCCTGGCACCCCCGGTACCACAATCTCACTTTCCAAGTCTTTTTGGGCCGGGGGCAGGCTAGCAAAGGGCACCTCTAGCCACACCACATCCTGTCCTGGAATCACGTCGCTAAGGGGCCAGTTGGGCGTCCAGGTATAAAACAATAGGGACTGTCCCTGGCGGTATCGAGCGATCGCATTTTTGAGCAGGGGGGTATAGTCGCCCTGGCGGTGACTCACCGTTGCGCTCAACCCATAGTCGGCGAGCTGCTGATTGATAGTGTCGGCACAGCCCCAGTCTGGATTGCAGCCAATTAAGTCAGCCTTGCCGTCGCCGTCTTGATCAAAAGCTGCCGCAATTTCTGGATCGACTAAATCGCCTAGACTGCGGATATCAAGCCGCTCGGCGGTGGCCTGATCAATCAAATATCCCTGCAGAGCGCCCCCCGGCACCTCAAACCCAAGAATTTCGATAGCGTTTTTATCTTGACTATCTTCAAGGTACTGATTGTGAGACGGAAACCAGCCGTTAGCCCACAGATCGACCTCACCTGCGGCGACGGCTTGGTAGAATGCTGCATTTTCTAAGGTTTGGGGCGAGCTGACCGAATACCCTAGCTCAGCTAGAAGTGCTCTAAAAATTTCTGTTTGAAACCAGCCTGTGTCCCAGGTTGCCCGGGCAATAGTGATTTGAGGCGCAGCCTTGGCCTCAGGCAAATTCCACAGCCCGCTGCTGGCTAAGCCCCAGCTTAAAGCTAGCCCTAGCACAACGCTGACTAAAATTTTCCATCGCGATCGCCCGATCATATCTACCCTCAGCCCGATAGCTCTAGCTGTGGCTGCCACTTAGTCTTAGTTGACCAAGTCTTGGGGCAGTGTAGTTGGCTTTACCTCTAACGTCTCAGCTTTCCCGTTCCGGATGATATCTACAGCTAAGGCTTCGCCAATACTGCTGGCTTCGACCTGGTTTTGCACATCGGTAGCCGTTTCAACCTCAACGCCATTGATGCGCTCAATTACATCACCCTGCTGCAGACCAGCCGCCTCAGCCGGAGTGTCTTCCATCACTCTGACGACGATCACCCCTTCTTCTTGCTGCACCTGGAAGTCCAGCTCTTCATCCTGGTTGATTTGAGCCTTCATCTCAGGGTTGAGATTGACCATCTGAATGCCCAAGTAGGGATGTTGAGCTTCCCCGGTCTCAAACAGTTCATCAGAGATACGCTTAGCGGTTTCAATCGGGATGGCAAACCCCAGCCCCTGGGCATTGGCTCGAATCGCGGTATTCATGCCGATCACCTCACCCCGGTCATTAAGCAGCGGCCCGCCCGAATTGCCCGGATTAATCGCCGCGTCGGTTTGGATAAACTGCACTCGCTTATTGGGAACGCCCACCTGCGAACTCGATCGTTCTAAGGCGCTGATGATACCTGCGGTTACGGTGTTATCCAGCCCTAGGGGATTGCCAATAGCGATCGCCCACTGCCCCGGAGCCAGGTCTTCCGTCGAGCCCAGCTGCACCGTTGGCAGGCCTGTAGCGTCGATTTTGACTACGGCAACATCGGTAACAGAGTCCGTGCCCACCACTTCACCCTCAAAGGTTCGGCCGTCTTTAAGCGTTACAGTCACCTCAGTCGCCCCCTCTACTACGTGGGCGTTGGTGATCAAACGACCGTCAGCGCTGAGAATAAAGCCAGATCCGGTGCCCTGCTCTAACCGCTCAGGAGTGGGCGCTTCTGGCACCTCATCTCCAAAAAAACGCTTAAAAAGGGGATGCTGAAAAGCCTCCGGCAGGCGAGAAACCGTGCGGGCAGAGTCAATACGAACAACCGCCGGACCCACCCGCTCCACCGCCTCAGCAATAAAATTGGGATTATTCTGTGGCGGCAGCGATCGCTGGGCCAGCGTTGCATCCGTATCCACGGGTGCCTGTACAGCAGTGGTTAGGGCTTCTGGCTGAGGCGTAGCAGACTCGTCTATTTCACGAGCGGACGAGAGTAAATACTGCTGGCCAGCAAAACCCAAGCCGCAGCCCGTTGCCAGTAGTCCGATATAAAGCCCCAACTGTTTGAACGAGAGCGCCATCTCCACTGTCCCTTTAGGCAATCCAACTTATCATAGCGTGCCTTTCCGGTGATGCATTTGATTGCTAAAAGCAATCACTCGTCCAATCTCAACCAGCTCATAAGCCTGTTTTCTGGTGATGTGCAGCAGCTGCCACTCCCCTTTTTACCAAACCTGATCGGCCAAATCTCTACGACATACCGCTAAAACTCGCCGATCGCCCTCGCTTAGCTCAGGTAGCTGGTAGTAGCCGTCAATTTCTAACCCTAGGCTAACTCCACCATCGGCATCGGCCACTTCTTCAGTGGCGGCAATCGCTACCGCATAGGGGAACGCGTCTTGGCTATAGCTGTCAATCACGGTTAGCGCCAGTTCCGCTGGCCGCAGGCTGCCGTAGAAGCAATCAAACGAAGAATTGGGCATGTAAAACGCCCCCAGGGCAACCCCATCTCTGGCTTCAAACACCATATACACTGCCCCGACCTGATCGGGCTGCGCCGCCTGTCCGTAGAGATACAGCCCGTTTAGGGGTAGCACTGGTGCCGCTTCAATTAGAGTCTCAGACAGCGCTTCGCCTGCACTGGCTTGGGAAACAGTATCAGAAGCATCCAGCCCAAAAGCTTGAGTCGAAATAAACGGCAGCACTGAAGCTAGAGCCGCCCCGCCTAAAAGCGTAGACATTTGTTGAACTAATCTTGGTCGATTAGAGCAGCTGCAGCTTTTTGAAACACCAGCGATCGCCATCAATCTTTTTAAATCTTGCATCATCTATAAGTTGCCCCTTTTCTGTAAACCTATCCCACTCAAATCGGCTCAAACCTGCCTGTTTCCTGTGTTGAGATTTGATAGAGGCGATCGCTGCCTTAGTTCAAATCTATAAAACAAAAATCTTGAGCTGCCTAAAACCGCCAGACTTATAACAGCTCCCTATTTTCTTCAAGGCAATCAACTTTGTTACGGAAAAACGCGCCTTCAACCTATTTAAACCCAGCTTTTACAGCAATTTACCGAAAGGGTTAATAAGGTTCAGGCGGGGTGCGAGTCAGATT
>JBCDFX010000273.1:0-5788 GCA_039177155.1 Cyanobacteria bacterium P01_H01_bin.119 | reverse complement strand
GTTGTTTGCTCTCCTGCGTAAATTGACTCCCAAGTGATTTTTTTGCCTATATAGTTTAGCGCTAAACTATGAATCTAGGTTGTTCTGTAAATAACTTCATATAGAGGATTTTATGTACGACTTCAATAAGAAAAAAATTCTGATTACAGGCGGCACCGACGGCATTGGTGCCGCGACGGCCAGCTTGCTCGTTAATTTGGGGGCAGATGTATATATCGTTGGACGATCGGCTGAAAAAGGTGAAGCACTCGTTGAAAAAGCTCGCGAAAAAGCGGCGACTGGACAGCTGACATTTTTGCAGGCCGATTTCAGTCTTATGCGGACGGTGCTTCAATCGGCCGAAAAGCTCGCCGAATTGACGTCGCATATTGACCTGCTAGTTCACTGTGTTGGCATCTTGATTAGTAGAGCTGAACATACAGCAGAAGGTATTGAAAAGGATTTTGCAGTTGGCTATCTATCTCGATTCGCTTTAACAAATGCATTAGTCGAGAGTGGGATACTTTCATCCCAATCGATCGTGATAAACGTAGCCGCCTCAGGGCCAAGAATTCCTCGCTTTGCCCGCCTCGAGTTTGATGATCTTGCTGAGGTTGAAGCAAGGACAGGAATGCAAAGCCACGGACAGGCGCAGCTTGCAAATGATCTATACAGCCTAGAGTTGTCTCGTCGATTTGGGCTTGCCGTCGTCGGATACGGTCCTGGGTCAGTCGATACAAATATTCGTAGAGAGTTAAATCCCACACTCAGGGCAATCGTCAAGCCATTCTATCGGTTTACTACCCGTAAGCCTGAAGTTGTCGCGCGTCAATTTGCTGATATCCTGTGCGACGAAACTCCGCAAGCAGGCCGTACTGTGTTTTTCAACAAAAAGGGCAGCTTCACTCCAAATGCCTATCTGTTGGACGAGGCGCGCCGCAATGACCTATGGGGTGTAAGCGCAACATTACTAACAAAAGCACTCACTTTTCCTTTAAGCAATGGCAGTTAAACATACAGCCAAAATTGATTTGCTCAAGCGACTCAAAACGAAAAAGCACACAATTATGAATATCAACACTAACAAGTCAGAAATCAGCACTATATTATGCATTTTGTAGCAGCACTTCCAGTTTGGTGGTTGACACGCAGGTAAGACCAGACGCCTTGAACGCAAAAAGCCAGTATAACTATGTCGCTGATTCCAGACTCAAGATTATTGGTCAGGCTTAAGGGGCTGGTGCTTGAGTGAGAATTTCTCCAGCTTTGACCGTTAAGACCTGAGAGGCATTTAGTCATTGGGCATCAAATGAGCCTAAATGCGTGGTGGTAATCAATGAGTGTGCTGGTGCTGTTCAGCGATCGCCTGTTGCTAGCAGCGCATCGAGCCGGAAATACGAATTGTACGATTCGCTATCTCAAGTTTTTGCAGCGGTAGTTTAGGGGGCAACGGTTAGTCTATTCTCGAATCCAGGTGGTCACGCCGCCGGGTTTATCAATCAGCGTAATGCCCTGGGCGGTAAGCTCATCTCGGATGCGATCGCTTTCGGTAAAGTTTTTGGCTTTGCGTGCTTCTGCCCGTTGAGTAATCAGGGCGTCAATCTGCTCGTCGGCCAGCCCAGTGGCGTGCGCCCCCGTTAGCTCAGCCGGGTCAGCCGCTAACCCCAAGATCTGGGCCAAGCTGACCAGGGTTTGCCACTGCTGCCGTAAAGCGTCGCTACTGGTGTCCGCTTTGCCTTCATGGGCAATCAAGTTGCCGGCTCGCCTCAGATCTTTTGCCAGGTCAAATAGCACCGCGATCGCCCCAGGCGTATTTAAATCATCGCTCATGGCGTTGCGGAACTGGTCTACGGCGTCACTCTCTAAATCAATTCTCATCGCAAAGGGATCGCCAAAGGACTGATCGTCTACATCAGTCCAGCCCAGTTTTTGGCCAAACTGATGCCCAAACAACAGCCCCTCTTTGAGGGTTTGCCAGCTATTTTTCACCGCCGCGATCGCTTCCCCGGTAAAGTCCAGAGGCTTGCGGTACTGGGCTTGCAGCATAAACAGCCGCAGGGCCATCGGATGAGGGCCACCCTCTGCGTCGAGCAGTTGACGAATGGTGGTGAAATTGCCCAAGGATTTGGACATCTTTTCGCCGCCCACGTTGACCATGCCATTGTGCAGCCAGTAGTTTGCCAGGGGCTTACCTGTAACCGCTTCTGACTGGGCGATTTCATTTTCGTGGTGGGGAAACACCAAATCGGCCCCGCCCGCGTGGATATCGATGGTGTCGCCCAGGCGATCGCGCACCATTGCCGAACACTCAATATGCCAGCCCGGACGCCCGTTGCCCCAGGGCGATTTCCAGGCGGGCTCTTTGGGCTTGGCCCCTTTCCACAGGGCAAAGTCAAAGGGGTCTTCCTTTTGGGGAGCATCCGGATCGTCCGTTAACCGACCGCTGGCGCCGGCCTGCATATCTTCTAGCTTGCGGCCGGAGAGCTTGCCGTATTGGTCAAACCGCCGCACCCGGTAGTACACATCGCCTTTGGAGGCGTAAGCAAACTGCTTTTGCTCTAGCTCGGCAATTAGGCGCTTAATCCCGTTGATGGAGTGGGTGGCGCGGGGATATTCGTCAGCTTCCATAACGTTCAGCCGCGCCATATCCTCGAAGTAGGCCGCGATATATTTTTCGGCAACCGCTTCCATCGAAGTGCCCTCCTGCCGCGCCCGGTTCAAAATTTTGTCGTCAATATCGGTAAAATTTTGCACATAGCGCACGTCGTAGCCCAGCCATTGAAAGTAGCGGCGGGCAATATCCCAAATAATGCAGGCCCGGGCGTGACCCACATGGCAGTAGTCGTACACGGTGACGCCACAGTAATAAAGGCCCACCTTACCCGGTTCGATGGGCTGAAACGGTTCTTTTTTGCGGGTAAGAGAGTTGTAGAGAAACAGCGTCATAGAGACTCGCAAACGGCGGCGCAACGGGCGACTCTTTGAGCATATGGGAAAACGGAATTAAGAGCGATCGCGATCCTTGGGTTCCTCGTCTTCAATCCAGGCGTCTAGCGGGGTGATATCTACGGTCTCAGAAACGTTGGTCTCAGAAATGTTGGAATCCCGGCGGCGATCGCGGGGCGTGCCCGAGTCAAACTGGGTTTTTACATCTTCGAGTTTCTTTTGCACCTCGCTGCCCCACTCTTCGCTAGCGGCCTGCAAGTCCTGGGTGCGCTCAGAAAACTGGCGCTTAGCGCGGCGGGCAAACTGCTGGGCGCGAGACTGAAACTGTTCTGCGATCGCCTTGGTCCCTTTTACCGCCGACTGCCAATCTTCGCGGGTTTGGGCATAGTCGTTTTTCAGAAATTCCGTCGCCTCTGCTGCAATCCCTTCAGAGACTTGCTCTGCCTCATTCGCAGTCGATTCATTAATCATCATCCGCTTGCGGCTGACGCTAATCACCCCGCTGGGGCTAAACTGCCATACGCCGTTAGCCATACCGCGAAATCTATCGCTGGCAAATAAATAAGCCTGCACTGCGCCGCTTTCGCGATCGATAATGCAGTCTACTAAGTTGCCCACCTGATCGCCGCTATCTGTCCACACCTCTAGCCCCCCAATGGCCTGCGCCGCCGCCAGTTTTTCGCTGGTGCCTACGGCCCCACCGCGCACCACAAGGCTGTCACGACCAATATTGTGAAGCTGCACCCAGCCGAAGTCTTGCCGCTGCCGACCAAAGGAGCCAGCCCGGCAGGTCAGTCCTTCTACCTGATGAGTTTTGGTATCGACCAAAATCTGATCTACGTGACCCACTTCTTCAGCCGTGTCGCGATCGATCACCAAACGGTTCAGCAGTTGGCTTTGACGCAGGCCAGGGTCGGGGGCATTGCCTGCAGTATCGGTAGGGTCAACCATGGAAATCCTCCTAGGGAAGGCGCTTACCTCAGTTTTACCTCAAAATATAAGGGCGATATAGCAATCCGCGATGAAACTGCTTAATAACTGATGCTGTAGCGATCAACCGTTTGAGATAAAACACCATTGCTAGCGTTGCCGCGCTTGTTAGTGTCTAAATTCAACCGACAGCAAAGTCAGTAAACTGACGCTTAAAGGGAGAGTGGAAACCCAGCACGATGTCGTCTTTGGGCACGCCGTGGTTGACGAGTTCGAGAGCAATGCCGCCTTCGGTACCGTCGTGCTGAATCCAGATTTTGCCGCCTTTAATATCGAGATGCAGAACGCAGCCGTAGACCCGGCGCTTGTTCGACCAGCCGACATGGACAACCTGATAGCGATCGCGCTGAGTATCAAAAATCAACTCGGTTTCCAGCTCAGAATTATTGAAGTCAACCTTGCTGTAGTCTTCCAGAAGGTCTTGGACGAGTTGACGGTAGGTTTCTATATTTGCCATTTTACGATCACCTCCTTCTCTGGATCATAAATCAGCAATCTGACCTGGTAGCGCTCCACTAATCTCCGAGGCAGCTCCAGCCTGAAAAATTCCCGTTCAGCGTCAATCGGGATAGCCAGAAATAGGATGCGATTGGGCTCTTCTTCTTCTAATGCCAGTTGATATTTCAGAAATTGCCCCAAGGCCGCATTGAACTCAGTGGTGGCTGAAGGGCCAACAAAGCTTTTGATTTCAACGGCAATTTTTTCATTACCTCGATCAGCTGCGAGAATGCGCTCTGCTCCCAAATCAACATACATATCAACTCCACCAAAGCTGAGAAAGAGCGGATCATGGGTGATTGTCCACCCGTCTTTTTCGAGGGCGTGTTTGACGGCATCGTGGAAGATGTCTTTGGCAGCCATTGTTTTGCCTCAGAAGCGTTGGCTAGCGTTTCCGCATCTGTGTGCAGGGATAGCAGTCAATCACGAAGCTGCGCATATAGCTGCCCTTGGAATTGGACGCTAGGAGTTCTTTATAGGTTTTTTGGGGCACTTCTGAGTATTGATAGGTTTTGCCAGAGTTGAAGATGACGAGCAGGGTTTCGTTGTCCTCGTCATAGCCAAAGGCTTGAATCATGCTGGATTCGATAAACTGTAGCTCCACTAGGCGCAGATTCCCTCACGAAGATGCTAAAGGAATCTTGCGCTGTAGTGCGATCGCGCGTCAAGCCAGGGTTGCTCAGCGGATTTGCAGCGATCGCTGACGAAGAAAAATCTGCTGAAATCGCCTGATTGAGCATCAGTAACTCTGGCACCATGCTCCGGAGCCTCTGCTGTAGCTCGTCAAAATACTCAGCTTCAGTCGCTAGCCTTAGCACGTTTTCGCTAATTGCGACCTAAACCGCTGCATCAGCATCCCAGAGTGCATTGACCTAGAAAATCAGCGCTGACATTAGCGACCTATTCACATCAGCTATGGCCCGCAGCATAAGCGTGACATTTAGACGTTTACGAAGAAGGGAACACCGACGCGAAAGGCGTTGAGAGACATGTGACGAGGATAGCGCGAGAGATGCGTGAGTTTAGATTTGATAGTGGAAGCGGCAAGCGACGATAACGATGCTGTCGTCTTTGATTTCATAAATCAGGCGATGTTCTGAGTTGATGCGGCGAGACCAGTAGCCAGACAGATTGGCTTTCAAGGGTTCTGGCTTACCGATGCCGTCAAAGGGATTGCGTTTAATGTCTTTGATTAGAGTGTTGATTTTCTTGAGCAGCTTTTTGTCGGTTACTTGGAACTATAGATAATCCTCCCATCCCGATTCGGTGAAGGTGAGTTTCATTCCTCAATGAGTTCCCGTTCCGTAACGTTTCCGGCTTTAGCGTCTTGTATGGAGCCCATAAGGTGGGCAGCATTCGCGGGGCTGGAGAGGAG
>JBCDFX010000272.1:0-5803 GCA_039177155.1 Cyanobacteria bacterium P01_H01_bin.119 | reverse complement strand
GGCAAGCCGATCAACGCTTATTCACCACCAATAATCAATGGTAATACTTTTTGTATTAGCTGTGGAGGATACTTTCTAGGGATTGATATCTTCTCAGGAAGAAAAATATTTGTATGGGAGATTCCGCTTAGGTTTGAAAAACTATCTGGTCTTGAATATTCAATAACTCAGGTTTTAAATGTTGTAGGTAAGTTTCGTCGTGGGGCTCCTGGACTCGCCTCTATATCGTCTCCTTGCGTGACTCATAAAGGAATATTTATTGCCACTGAGAACGCAACTGATGCTTCATTATACAGACTTGAATATTAGATTGCTCTCCCCTTACAAGTTCAGCGCAATATTATAAACAGCTAAAATTATTTGTTAAGGTACAATCATTAATCTAAAACAAAAAGTGCGTGGGCTGCGGCGATCGCAATTGCTAAATCGGCTAGTAAATGACTAATATAGCCGGCCCATAGCGATCGATATTTCAAATAGCAGATTGACCAAACCAGCCCGGCTAAAAAGACGCCCGCACTGCCAATAACCGTCACCCAAACATTACCCACATAGCCCTGCAGCGCAATAATATGGTGCAACGTAAAACACACCGCAGATAAACCAACAGCGGCAAACCCCGACAGCAGCCTTGCACACTGACGATAGACAAACCACCGCCAGACATACTCTTCTACAAATGCGTTGACAAATGTAAAATAGGCCGCAAAGGCACCAAATCGAATCGGACCTAAGAGTCCTAACGGCTCAGCAGTGCCCTGAACGGTAGCGGCATCAATCAGCGATCGCCCCGCAAACCAGTAGGCCCCCAAGATTATTCCCATCATGGCGACGCCCAACCCCAGCCCGCTGTATCCTTCAGCTTGAGTCGGTTTTTGCAGAGTAAGCCTTCGCCGCTCAACCCGCAGAAACCAAACAACCGGCAACAGCAAAATCCATAGGCGGGTTGCCACAAACCCAGCCGTTCCGGCAGGATTGGGCACATAGAGCCGCGCAGCCATACCTAAGTTGGCCGCACCGACCAGCAGCCCCAACCCTAAAATTGCTGACCAGTGGCCTGACCGTGACGCCATCCCAACCCTCGCAGCTTGACGATTCTAGTTTAGGGCGCAAAAATCGTCAGGTTGTTGAATATTCCTACTATGGCCCTTTCCAAAGCCGACACCAAACAGCTTTTAGAGCGGATTATCTTTGATGACAGTCGCCCCGCAGACTGGGTGCAGGACGTTTGGGGCATGAGCCCAACCTTAGGCGAAACCGCCGCCAAGCTAGTAGATACCCTAGACGCCCTGATTGACTGCTGCCCCGCTGAAAAGCTAGAGAACTTTTTACAAAATCTCTACCGCGATCGCGTATGAACCTGCCTGGCCCCGGCTGTAAAGTGTCCGTAAAACTACCCACCGGGGTCATTAAATCTTAAAGGGGAAGGACTATGCTGACCGTAGACGTTGCCCGAAGCCAGCCCCGGAAGCTTGTAAGCCCCCAGTTGCTGGCTTCTTTTTTTTACACAGTTTTAGAACGCTTTAGGATCAATCCTTAGCTCTTTCAACTTATCGGCCAATCGGTCTGCCCGGAGTTTTTCCTGTTTTGATCGGGTGGTTTCTGGCGCAGCTCTCTCTTCTGGAGTGCTCAACTTAACGCTTGGCCAGCTTCTTTTTCGCCATTTTCCGCAGCCGAATTGACTCTGGCGTGACCTCTACCATTTCATCTGGGCCGATATATTCCAGCGCCCGCTCTAGGCTCATTTCCTCAGGGGTCTGAAGCTGCACCAGCTCATCTCCCGTAGCCGAGCGATGATTGGTAAGCTGCTTGGTTTTGCACACGTTTAGCTCTAAATCCTGAGGGCGGTTGTGCTCTCCAATAACCATGCCCTTGTAAACCTTGGTGCCCGGTTCAATAAAGAATACGCCCCGATCCTCAGCGTTTTTCATGGCGTAAAAGGTAGAGGTGCCCTCTTCAAAGGCAATCAGCACCCCGTTGCGACGGGTTTCTACCTCCCCCGACATAGGGCGATATTCTAAAAAGCTGTGGTTCATAATGCCCTCGCCACGGGTGACGCGCATAAAGTCGCCCCGGAAGCCAATTAGTCCCCGTGCCGGAATAACAAACTCCAGAGTGGCACGACCGTCGCCTAGCACCTGCATATCCTGCAGTTCGGCCCGTCGCTGGCCCAGGCGCTCCATACAGCCACCCACCCCATCGTCGGGAACGTCCAAAATCAGCATCTCGTAGGGTTCACAGGGCTGACTGTTGATTTCTCGGTAAATCACCTGGGGCTGGGAGACCTGAAACTCGTAGCCTTCCCGGCGCATGGTTTCAATCAAAATGCCCAAGTGCAGCTCACCCCGGCCCGATACCCCAAAGCGATCGGGGGAGTCGGTGGGCTCTACCCGCAGAGCGACATTGGTCTCCAGTTCGCGCATCAGGCGATCGCGCAGTTGCCGCGAGGTAACAAAATCTCCTTCTTGCCCCGAAAAGGGAGAATCATTAACGGCGAAGGTCATTTGTAGAGTGGGCTCATCCACCTTGATTAGAGGTAGGGCGTCGGGCTGATCAGGGCAGGCTAAGGTCTCACCAATATTGGCGTCGGCAAACCCAGCCACCGCAATCAGGTTTCCGGCGCTAGCTTCTGCAATTTCCACGCGCTGGAGCCCTTCAAAGCCCATCAGCTTGCTAATTTTGCTTTTGACAATGGAGCCATCTTCTTTGATTAAGGCAGCTTGCTGCCCGGCTTTGATGGTGCCGTTATGGATTTTGCCGATGATTAAACGGCCCAGATATTCAGAATAGTCTAGGGTGGTGACCTGCATTTGCAGAGGCTTGTCGGCGTCGCCTACCGGCGGTGGCACATGGGCCAAAACTGCCTCAAATAGAGGCTGCATATCCTTGTCTTCCTCGTCCATGCTGTTTTTGGCAAAGCCGGACAGACCAGAGGCAAACAGGTAAGGAAATTCGCACTGATCGTCGTCAGCGCCAAGTTCAATAAATAGATCTAACACTTTGTCCACCGCGCCGTGGGGATCGGCCTGGGGACGGTCAATTTTGTTGACGACCACAATGGGTCGCAGTCCCTTTTCCAGAGCTTTTTTCAGCACAAAGCGGGTCTGGGGCATAGGGCCTTCGTTGGCGTCTACAATCAGCACACAGCCGTCCACCATACCCAGCACTCGCTCCACTTCGCCGCCAAAGTCGGCGTGGCCGGGGGTGTCTACGATATTGATCAAAATATCTTTGTAGCGGACGGCGGTATTTTTAGAGAGGATGGTAATACCCCGCTCCCGCTCTAAATCGTTGGAGTCCATAACGCAGGTTGGAACGTCTTCTCCCTCGCGGAAGATGCCGGACTGTTTAAGCAAGGCGTCAACCAGGGTGGTTTTGCCATGATCAACGTGGGCGATGATGGCAAGGTTGCGGATAGGGAGCGTCATGGTGAGTATTTGGCGGTGTTTGCTGGGCGGGTCTGGCTGGGCGCAATGGCGATCGCGCCCTAGCTCAAGATTTAGCTCAAGAGACTGAGACACTGTGTTGCTCATTACATCTTGTAAAGAAGCCTAGACAATTCTAGCTCACTCCCGGTGAATTCTGAGGTTTATTAATCCGGCGATCGCCAATCTAATCAGCGGTCGAATTTCCTTCAGGCAGAGGATTTTCGGCTTTCTCTAGATACTGACTATCGAGCAAAAAGCTGCCCCGGTTGAATTTAACGCCGAAGTAGCCCCCGGGTCGCAGATCAATAATTTGGCCGATTTCGCCGACAGCGACCGTGTCGGGGGGACGCAGCATGGGCATAGGGTCGGCGGTTTTGATATAGGGCGGGCGCTGGGTAAGGCGGACGCGATCGCCGACCTGAAATTTTGGAGCCATAACTTTGGGAGTTAATCAGACTGATGACGCGCCAGGTGAAAGCTGCCTTAACCCGGCAGCTATGTGAGGGATGTTACCATCGCATTGCCTGAATCAATCTCGGACGATGGAAATTGAGTTTCATTATTATATGACGTACTTAATTGCCGCTCGGGCCGGATTTTCGCCGGGTGAGGCTGAAACGGTTGCTTACGCCTCTCAGTACGTGGATAAAAACAACCGAATCTATAAAATCGATCCGGGCAAGCCCACCGCTTATGAAAACTACATCACCCAAACGCTAAATATCCTAAAGCCCAAAAGTGAGCTGATGCGGATTTATCCCACGTTTCACTTTATTCCGGGAGAGCCCCTTGCTCCCACCGCCCAGCGCAAGGATGGCAAGCTCCATCGTCTGAACACGACGCCCAATAGCCGCAATGCCAATTTGATTTTTGATACTGCGCTCGATAGCGGCGACCTGTACCGAATCGGGATTGCGGCCCACAGCTATGCGGACACCTGGGCCCATCAAAATTTTGTGGGCTACTATGACGTGTTTAATGCGATGAAGGGCGTTTTTAGTGCCGCGCTCCCCAATATCGGTCACGCCGATGCCAAGCATAAACCCGATCAGCCAGCGCTGGTGTGGACGGACTGCCGGTTGATTTCAACCCATGCCCGCGTCAGCAACCGGGTTCGGTTTTTGGAGGCGGCAGAGCATTTGTTTTACAAGCTGCGGCGGTGTGTGGATCGCACCTGCCTTCAAACGCATATGAAACAGGAGGCTAACATTCTGCGGGCCGATCTTAATTGGGCCATTGGCCCGGAAGATCCCAAGAATCACTATCGCCGCGATCGCATTCAGCGCTATTTAGCCCTAAGCCAGCGGCCTGCCTATGGCGGCCATCGGTTAGCCAAATTTGACCAGCGTCTATGGTTTGATCAAGCGGTTGATCATACGATTCACGGGATTTCGGATCATCACAAAATCTTGTCTAAATTTGATCCCCGCAAAGATGAATACGCCTGGAAGTCCAACTATCTCGACAGCCACTGGTATCGGTTTCAAGAGGCGGCAAAGGCACAGCAAAAATCGGCCTGGGGTATTTTGTGCGATCGCACTTTGACTCATTTAGAGCTGGTCAATTTATAGGGGTTTTGTCTGATCGATTACTCTACCGAAGTTGTCGAGCGCTATGGCGCTGCTTTTACCTGCTATCTGCTTGCTCGCAAAGTACCTTGTTAAGCAGCGGATTTCGGGGTGTCAATCTTTGTTGAGTTCCCCAACTTAGAGCGGTTTGGCTGGAGGGGTAATGCCACGCTTGGTCAGGGTTTTATCGAGCTGATAAAGTAGCTCAAAGTCTTCTTCTGGTAGGGGATCGGCATCAGAGCGATGCCCAGGGCGATACAGAAACGAGAACGCCTGCCGAAAGACCTGGGCATCGGCGGATAGGGGAGCCGATAGATGGCAGGGCACAATTCGCTCAAAGGGCCATTGAGACACTTGATCAACCCAGGCTAGGGTCTCTTGAGGAGCGCGGTTGAGAATAAGAGACTGTAGCACCGGAGCGACCAGCAAAGCGCCGTTGCGGTGCAGTTTTTCAAAGGAATCTTCCCAGTCGGGCTTCCAGGCAAAGGGATAAAGGCCAAAGTAGGACTCCCGGCTGCGATCGCGGGTCTTAAACGCCCGTCGGAGCGTTTCGCCCAGGGGCACGACATCTAATGCACTGGGGGCAAAGTAAACCGAAAAGAGCGCGATGCGGTGCCACCCTTTGCGGCGGTTTTCGGGGGTATCTGCGGGCTGGTCAAAGGCGGTGTCTTTAGCGTGGAACAGCAGAGGTTTGGGATACAGATCAAGGGCCGGCGGTGGCTCGTTGGGAATAGAAATAATCGTATCGGTTAGCAGCAGGGAGCGCGATCGCCGATGGTAGAACGCTGCCTCCCCAAATGGCCCTAG
>JBCDFX010000271.1:0-5808 GCA_039177155.1 Cyanobacteria bacterium P01_H01_bin.119 | reverse complement strand
CCGATGGCGGCGGCAGTGGAATCTCTAAATGTAGCGATTGCTGCCGCACTAATGCTCTACGAAGCTCAGCGACAGCGAGGCTTTAGCGGGTAACCTATCTTTGGTCAGATTGCGCGCTCACCGGGTATCGCTGGGGTCATTAACATAGCAACAATCTGACTCGCACTCCGCCTAACCCTTTCAGCGGGGGGCTATAAACCGAGGCGGTGCGAGCCAAACCAGACGGCTTTGCCCGGTGGCTTGGCGGGCGGCGGGCACCTGCAAGCCGATAATGCCGGCCTTTTTCAAAATCCAGCGATCGCTAATGTCTCCCTGCACCAACTGCTGGCCCCAATGGGATAAATCCGGCTCGTGACCGACCAAGGCCAGTCGCTGGTTGCCCGTGGCTTGCCAGGCATCTAGCCAATTAAGCCAGGCAGCCAGGTCACCGCCTGGGGCCAGCAGTTGACTGATTTCAGCCGTTGACGCCAGTCCGGCATTCACCAGGATATCTGCCGTTTGCCTCGCTCGCACAAGGGGGCTGGTCAATAGCGTATTGAAGTGAAGCTTTAGATCAACTAGGCGCTCGGCAATCCGCTGGGTTTTAACTCTGCCATTGTCGGTTAGGGGGCGATCGCCGTCATTGAGGTAAGTGCCTCGCTCTGCCGCAATGCCGTGGCGAATCAGGTACAGCTCAGTCGGTGTTGATAACGCCATCTTCAGGGTTAATCAGTCGCAGCAGTTTTTGTCTCACCTGGATATCAAACACCTCCCATTTAAGCCGGTTGTAGTCGCTATGCTCGTAAAACCCCGATAAAAACCCAACGGGAATTTCAAACCCGCCCGCGCCGGAGCGACCGCCGCCAAAGAATCGCCCCTGACTGTCCTGACCAAAGGCCTCTTTAATAAACTCGTCTGGATCAAGGGTGAGCTTGCCGGTACGCAGAGAGCCGATTACCACCTCTCGCTCTTCGTCTTCTTCGTGGACAATGCCGTAAACAACCGCTGTATGGACGTTTTCTTCCGTCACCAAAAAATCAGCCGCCTGGGGAATGGCGTCTCGATCTTCGTAGCGCAAATAGCCCACTCCCGCGATAGAAACGCTGTTATGAATGGTGCGGTTGCGCAGCGATCGCTCAATCACATCCATCACTCGTTTAGAGCGCGACGCCAGCAGCACGGCGCTCAAAAGCTGCGGGTCGTAATAGCGACTGAGAAATGCTGCCGCCATAAAGTCATCTTCTGCCGCATGCATCAGGTGGTTGGTATCCGAGCGCAAGCCGTGCATCAGCGCCGTAGCGCATTTGACATGACGACTATTGCTGCGATCGAGCTCTAGCAGTCCGGCATAAATATACTGCACCAGAATAGTCGCCGTGGCTTTGATATGGGGCCGCAAATCGGCCACTTCAGCCTCCAGCTTGCCTTGGGGGGCGTGATGGTCGATTACCAACGCCAGCGGCAGCCCCGCCGCCTTTGCCAACGGCGAAATTTGGCTGGTTGTCCCCTGACCATCGAGCAGCGTATAAGCCTGATATTGGGAAAAATCTAGCTCTTCGGCCCCCTGGGGGCTCCAGCGGCGAGCCGGCAATCCGGTCAGCTTGACCAGCGCAATATTTTCTTGGTGGCTTAGGGTGCCTGCATATAAAATATCGCAGCTAATCTCGTACTGCTTGGCAATTAATGCATAGGCCCAGGCCGAAGACAGGGCATCTGGATCGGGAAAATCTTGAATTAGCACTAGATGGCGCTCACCGCTATGAGCCTCCAGCATATTTCGCAGCGTTTTGACCGACTTACTGGAGGTCTCTTCTCCAGTGAACAGAGCCCGATCTGAACGCTGCTGGGCTAGGACTTGGGCGGTATCTTGAATTACCATCAACTCTTACGATTAGCTTTCTTCTATAGCTTAAACGTATCCTCCTATGCCCGCTTATAATCAGCAGTGTTAATCTCTCATACCCTGGATTTTTCTAAACTACGCCCCAAATTTCCTAAATTAAACTAGAAACAAATCTGCACTCAGAATTCCTCCATGCCGCCCCGCCTCATTACTACGGCTGATCAGGTTGAAACCGTTTTTTCCGCCCCTCCGTTGCTCACCACTGGAGACTTCCGCCACGGTGTCTATCTGGACTGTCGTTGGGAGCCTGCCTCCGAAACTGAAGAAGTGGCAACCCCTTGGCATACAGCTGTGGTGTTTACTCATCTGCCTGAGGTCGCGATCGCCGAGCGCAAGCTAGACGGGCGGGTCAAAGTAGAGCGGGTGCATTCAGGAGATGTGCTAATTATTCCGGCCCACGTTGGCCAAGGCGCTAAATGGAACGTCGAGGGAGAATTTGTCTCTTTTGTCTTTGAACCTACCGCCCTGGCCCAAACCATTACCTCAGAGGCCGCGCCAATCCTTAAACCTCACTTCGCCACCCAAGATTTACTGATGCTGCAGCGGGCTCTGGCCGTAAAAAAATCCCTAGCGACAGGTAACCCCAACGGCCTGTACTTAGAAACGCTGACCCAAACCTTAGCCGTGCATCTGCTAGAAACCTACAGCGACGCTCCACCTGCCTCTAGGCTGGCTCAACCAGCCCAAAGACTAGATCGCTACCGCTTTAGCCAAGTTATAGACTACATTTACGCCCATCTCGGCAGAGATATCAGTCTGCATCAGCTTGCCCAGCTTGTAGGGCTAAGTCCCCATCACTTTTCCCAACTGTTTAAGCACTCAACCGGGCTTAGCCCTTATCAGTATGTGATTCACTGCCGGGTCAACCGAGCTAAAGCGCTGCTCAAAAACAGCCGTGAACCGATTGCTGCGATCGCCCATACCGTCGGCTTTACCGATCAAAGCCACCTCAATCGTCACTTTAAGCGAATTGTCGGCGTTACCCCGCGCCAGTTTCGCCAGGGCTAATGCTCCATACGGCCCTTAGCCCCCTTATCGCCAGTCTCCGTTTTGTCCCAAAAATCACTCAAATCTCCAAGACTTAGCGCGGCCTAATTTTCATACTGAGGGCATCCTCTGGACTTAAAGGAGTCTGCCATGCCTCGGATTGAAACCCGCACCGACCCAATGGTGATTAACTTTGGGCCGCACCATCCGGCCATGCACGGCTGCTTTCGTATTATGGTCACCCTAGATGGCGAAGAGGTGGTGGACTGCGAGCCGGTTATCGGCTATCTGCACCGGGGTATGGAAAAAATCGCCGAAAGCCGCACCTCAACTATGTTTATCCCCTACGTTAGCCGCTGGGATTACTACGGTGGCATGTTTAACGAGGCGGTAACAGTCAATGCGGTAGAAAAGCTGGCGGATATCGAGGTGCCCAAACGGGCCAGCTATATTCGCGTCATTATGCTGGAGCTAACCCGGCTAAACAATCATTTGCTGTGGATGGGGCCGTTTATCAGCGATTTGGGCAATCACGCGCCGTTTTTCTATACGCTGCGCGATCGCGAAATGATTCTCGACCTGTTTGAAGCTGCCACGGGTTACCGCATGGTTAACAATAACTATTTCCGCGTGGGCGGCGTCGCTGCCGATTTACCCTACGGCTGGGTGGATAAATGCTGGGACTTTTGCCACACTATGGCAGCCAATATAGACGAGTACGAGCGCCTCGTCACCGACAACCCTATCTTCCGGCGACGGCTCGAAGGGGTAGGCATTTTGCCTCGCGATGAGGCTATCGACTGGGGCTGCTCAGGGCCCATGCTGCGCGCCTCCGGGATCAAATGGGATTTACGCAAAGCCGATCACTACGAATGCTACGACGAGTTCGACTGGGATATTCAGTGGGACACTGCCGGAGACTGCCTCTCCCGCTACCGGGTGCGGGTTGGAGAAATGCGCGAATCGCTCAATATCCTACGACAGGCGCTGGCCGCTCTCCCTGGTGGACCTTGGGAAAATTTAGAAGCTCAGCGACTGGCTGGCGGACCAAAGTCCGAATGGGATGGGTTTGATTACCAATTTATAGCCAAGAAAATTCCCCCCACGTTTAAAATTCCAACAGGCGAGCACTATGTACGGGTAGAGTCCGGTCGGGGAGAACTGGGCATTTTTATTCAGGGGAACAACAGCAGCTTTCCCTGGCGCTGGAAAATTCGCCCCGCTGATTTCAACAATTTACAGGTGCTGCCCCAGCTAATTCAGGGCCAAAAGATTGCAGATGTGTTTGCCATTTTAGGCAGCATTGATGTAGTAATGGGCTCAGTCGATCGCTAGAACAGTATTTCTGTGGGCTCTAACTGCCCTAAAGCAAAGATTGGGGCGCGCAGCATGTTCCTAATCAGATTGCCATATTTAAGTTGAGATTTGATATCCCAGCAAGTTTGTCACTCAACGCGATACAGATCCAGCCGGAGAAGATATAAGTTTGCGCCATAGAAGTAGACTGTGTCCCAAGGCGATCGCCCCAGCCCACACAAACTGCTTCACAAACAGCTTGACGACAATCGCCCCATCCATCCAGTGACCATCCGCCATCACCGGATAGGCAAGTAGAATAAGCCCCTGATAGAGGCCAAATCCCACCAGCACCGCGATCGCCAGCCACAGCCAATGACCGAGCCAAGTCGTCTGCGCAAAGCTCGGTCGCCAACTGGCAAACGCTACTACCAGCAGCGTGCCAAGCCCCATTAGCGCCCCCCAGGTAAAAGCCGTTGTGGTCAGTGGGTAACCCCGCAGACCAAACCCAACGCTCTGATTGACCAGCCAGATCAGCAGCGCTACTGAGAAAGCGCGGCGTCGGGTGAGTGCAATGCCACTTATAACGGCAAAGGCGACCAGGGGCGTATGGGCATAGAGCACATTACTAGCGGTCCCCAAAGCCAGGATCGTCACAGTGAGTAAACGGCTAAGGGCCAGCGATCGCCAAGCGGATTCAAACGACTGGGCAAGGGTTGAAATTTTCGCAGAGTCAAACATTTTTGTTGCCTCAATGCAGACTGATCTAAACCTCAAACTAGGAGTTCTAGAGGGGTAATCGTGATTAATCTGGAAAGATGGAATCCACTCCTTCACAGCTGCAGGATAGCGGCAGATTCGCACTACACTTTCCCCGTTTCCTCTAGCAGCTGCTCCCCGCCAGAACCGATATAGTATGCAGACCTTATCACACTGTTAAACGCGAGATTTTATTCCCCTTCTACAGATTTACTGAAGCTAAAAACGGTCTAATGGTCTCTGCCACAGCGTCCCCATATTCTTCTGCTTGACCTAAGGTGCCGGGTAAGCGGGTAAACTGCACCTCAGGCAGCGCCACCATCGCTTCCATTTCAGCTTTGGAGGTAGGGGGAGCCTGCTCCGCCACCACAACCATCACCGGACAGGCGAGTGACCCAAAGCACTGCAAAAATGCTTCGCGGCTCGGCACCGGATCAAGCCCGCCCGTCACAAAAGCAGCGGGGGCATAGCGGGCTCCGGATTTTTGGGTGCTGCTGTGACGCTGCTGAATATAGTCTGGTGTCAGGCGCTGCTCATCGACAAAGACGTGGCGGCGATACATCCATTTCAGAAAGCCGGGTCGGGTATTAAGGCCGTAAAGAAACTGACCCAAAATTGGGGTTCTCACCAACTCTTTAACCCCCGATCGTACGGTTGGGGGGACTCCCATAACCGCTAGTGGCCCTCGCCAAGTGGGAGCAACCAGCACAAGTTTGGAACAGGCTTTGGGCTGACGAGCGGCTAGGTTCAGCGCGTAGCCTGCATCATGGCCCGCCGCCACCATAGCTACTGGCGTCTCAAAAATTGCCGCCACAAAATCCTGTAAAAACTGGGTATATAGCGCTGGACTGTAATTGAGCGGAAGGCGATCAGATTCTCCAAAT
>JBCDFX010000270.1:0-5815 GCA_039177155.1 Cyanobacteria bacterium P01_H01_bin.119 | reverse complement strand
CAATAGGGTGGGGCTAACCAGAAACGGGGCTAACTAGGCCGAAGGATGAGTCCATCCGTTAATCAACATCCGTTCATCAAGTTGTTTTAACTTTCAGTTGTTTTAACGACAACCGGCACGCTACTCGTCGTGGGCGGCCAATTGAACGGTTTGTACCAGGTGGCGGGGCAAGGCGATCGCGCGGCCCTTAAGATTGAGATAGACTGAGTCGCTATCGCGACCGTTGAGTTTGCCCAGCCAGATTTGTTTACCGCGATGGGGCTGGCTCAAGGTGACTTCGACCGGAAAGCCTTTGAAGACCTCAAAATCGCGATCGCGGCTTAGCTGGTCGGACACCCCCGGGCTAGACACCTCTAGCACGTAGGCGTCTGGGATAACCTCGGCTTCATCTAAAACGGCTTCTAGGGCGGCGCTCATGCGTTCACAGTCAGTTAGGCCAGTGTCGTCTTGATTGAGATTGCGGACGTCAACTCGCAGCACGGGCGGTGACTGATTGGTCTGAAACACGGTGTTGACAACTTCCAGACCCAGATGGGCCGCAACCGGGGCGGCTAAAGATTGAATTTGGGGAACCAGGGGATGGGTCATAAGCGGCCATTAAAAAAAGTGGGTGAAACTCGCCCACTTCCCAAAAAATCAAGTTGATCCGGGAGAGCTGGCGATCGCGATCGCCAACTGCACTACGCAGTGTAGCGCACGATCTTCAATTGAAGGGATCAACTTTGGGATTCTCTTAATTAAGTCCGAATTAAGTTTGGGGGTTTACTCCTGGCGCCGCTGAGTAACTTCATAAAGGCGCTGGGTGCGCTGTTGAAGTTCTTCTACGTCTTCTTCAGCAAGCTGCTGAACATAGTTAACTTTCACCTCATCTAGCAGATCAATAGCTAGGGTTTGAATTTCCTCCAGGGTATCTTCCCGCTGCACCTCAGACTGAAAAGTTTCCACAAAGCTGGTGACTAGCTTTTGGGTCAGCTCCGCGCCCCGCTCATCTTCTAGGGCGTTAATCAAAGCGCCGTAAAGATTTTTAGTGACTTCAGCGGCAACCCGGTGGCTGACCTGATCGGGTAGATTGCCAATTCCGGGTAAGCGCTGAAATCCTTGGTAGGCAGAAGAACTAGCGAACGCCCCAGTCAGGCTATGCTGCACGATATCATCAATATCAGGTTTGACTTTGGGCAGCACCTGATACAGCAGCACAGTGGTCAATCGTTGGGAAATCGTCTGAATTTCGTCTACGCCGTTGAGATCGACATAGCGCTGGTTGGAGGCGGTATCGACCACCCAGCGGGTCAGCTGACCCTCTCGTAAGATATTTTGCACCTGGTCAATCACGCGCAAAATCACGACCTCAGTCAGCTCAACCGCCAGGTGAGAGAGAAAAATACGATTGATGCGGTTGCGAATGGGCTCCAGATTTAGCAGGCTGGACTGGTTAATACGGGCAATGGTGGGCACTACTCTGAGCCAGCGCCAAAAGGGCAGCAGCAGCAGCACGTCATACCAGCGCCAAAGCACCGCATCAAGCCAGTTAGTGCCGCTGTATTTGCGAGAAATATAGAGCGTCCGCAGCAGTAGCTCCACGACAAAAATAATCACAAACCAGCGATCGAGCTTCCAAAACTCATCTAGGGGGCTGCCGTCTTCGCCAATGGGCCGAAAGTAGTTGGTTTCCATCAGCGGCCTAATCTCTTCGTTAAAAAACTCAAGACTGTCGTCTTCAGCGGCTTGCTGGCCCAGATAGTCCTGGCTCCAAAATGATTGAAAGGCTTCCTTGGAGGACTCAGTGCCAATGCGATCGCGCATCAGATTTTTAATCCGCTCCAGGGTGCCCGATTTATCGGCAACCTGGAAGGGATTTTCATCAATCATGGCGTCGCTCTTGTCGCGCAGTTCTGTCAGCAGAGCCTGGGCCTGACGGGATTGCAGCCCGGTCTGGGTAACCTGCTCTTCGAGTTCCTCTACCGTCTGTAGATAGTCAACGGTGAAGCGTTCGGGTGCAATGCCTTTGTAAAGGCTGCCATAGCGCTGGGTCAGCTCAGGAAAGTAGCGCAGGTAAAAATCGCGAAAGCGGATATAGCTCAGATCAAAGACCACCAGCACAAAGTTAACTAGCACAATGGCGGCCATTAACTTCTCAAAGAGGCGAATAGATTTTTTGCGGCTGGGCGATCGCGAAATTTTTCGAGGACGGGAGAGGGCCATAAATGAAGGGGGGCAGGGATGCTTCTATAGACATATCACGATGGCGCAGACTTTTCGTGCCTCGCTGGAAGGATTAGCGGGGATGAAACACCAGCTTTGGAACCGCAACTCTAACGGGAGTTTTAGCCGCCTCTGATTCAGGTTCTGCCAGGCGCAGTTCGGCAATACCCAAAAATCCATAGTCAGCGCTCGCAACCCTCAGGGGCTGATTAAGCGGCAGCACTGGCCCGGTTCCATTGAAGACCGCAAGCTTTTGTCCGTTTAGCCAGCCCTTGACCTGATCGCTCTCCAGGGTGAGCTGCGGCAGGTGGCCGCAGGCGATCGTCGGAGAAATTAGGGCTAAGGCGCCGGCCTCTAGCCGAGCGGTGATCCCTTCAAGGGTAAGGCTCTCTGATAGCTCAAAGCCGCTGCTGCAGGTGCGGACGAGGTTGGCCAGCGTTCCTCCGGTGCCCACGGCCTGGCCTAAATCACGAGCAATAGAGCGAATATAGGTGCCGCTGCCGCAGGCGATCGCCGCCGTTAGCTCAGCGGCCCGGCCCGGATGCCAGTTGAGAATCTTGAACTGGTCAATTTGAACCTGGCGCAGGGGCACCTCTACCGTTTCTCCCCGGCGGGCCAAATCGTACAGTCGCTGGCCCTGCACCTGAATGGCGCTGTAGCGGGGCGGAATCTGATTGAGAGTGCCGATAAAGTTAGGAATCTGGGCCTGGATAGTCTCTAAACTAAGCTGCTCAGCAGAGACTTCTGTCAAAGGATCGCCCTCCAAATCATCGGTGGAGGTCGTTAGGCCAAAGCGAATCACGGCTCGATAGACTTTATCTCCCGGCAGGTATTGAATCAGTCGCGTTGCCCGACCCACAGCAATGGGTAGAACTCCCGTAGCGGCCGGATCGAGGGTGCCGGCATGGCCAATTTTTTTGATCTTCAATAGCCGCCGCAGTTTAGCCACGCAGTCGTGGGAAGTCCATCCAACAGGCTTATTGAGACTGAGAAATCCATCCACCAGATCTGAACTTCGGGCGTGCCCAAAGACGCAACAATCAGGGAGCCGGCAACGTCAAAGCGCTAGCCTCTAAAGACTGTATCAAATCTAGGGGCAGCGGTTCCTGGCTGAGTTCGGCAGCAAAAGCGGCGGTTAAAAACGGACGGGAGCTTTCATCTTGTCGCAAATGAGTCGCAAAGAACGGCACGCTCAAACGCTGGATATGCTGCTGAGCCAAGATCGGACTGGGGCCAATCACCTCAGGCGGGAAATTCAGCGCCTCGCTGCCGACTTCCGAGCGGCCAATGGTGGAAAAGTGGGTGCCGTTGTTGATTAGCACCAGATAGCGATCGCGGGTGGTTAGCCAGGTAAAGGGCAAAATCTGCTCAGGCAGCGCCGGGGCAATGGTGTCGGCACTGCTCGCCACAATCATTGTGGGGATGTCAATGGCTCCGTAGCCGGCTGGCCCAAATATAGCGCTGCCGATGGGATTAATGGCCAGCACCGCTTTAATTCTGGGATCGGCCAAGCTGTCTTGATCCAGCAGGGCCTGAAACCGGGGCGTCAGTTCAGGAGCGGCAGCGGTATCTAGAGCGTCTGGGCCAAAATCAGGCTCGCTGGCGATCGCACTATCGACAGGAATAAGGTTTGGCGTTTCCAGCAGCTGGCACTGCAGCAGCAAAGACGCATTAAAGGTCGAGAGTAAATCTGGGGGACACACATCGCTTAGATAGGCCAAATCAAAGGTTGCCCCCGCCAGTGCCAGAGCCGTGTAGCCGCCGTAGGACTGCCCCACCACGCCCACAGTTTCTACATCGATACGGCCTGAGAGTTGGGGCTGCTGAGCGACATAGTTAGCCAAGCCGTCTAAAGCGCTGGAGGCTGATTCAGGGCGCTGCAAAAATTCTTCTGTGGGCACCACTTGAGTGCTAAATCCTTCGAGCAGGGCTCCCAACTGACCGGCATTGCTGCCGCCGTGCTCTAAAGAGAGCACCGCAAACCCGTGGGAGGTCAGATACCGAGCTAGGTAGGCATAGGAGGTGCGATCGCTGCCCAAGCCGTGGGAAATCAGTACCACCGGCAGGGGGCGATTATAGGCGGCGATCGCGGCCCCAAGTCGTTCAGGCACGTAAAAATCCACTGGACGGTCAACCCCAGGCAGGTCTACCGACGCGTAGCGAAAGACGCCGTATGGCCCCGACGGCAGCAGAGGCGTAATGGGGATGGCTGGCTCAGGCAGGGTTGTAGGTGAGCTAGCGACCTCTTGAGCGGCGGTTTGCTGCACCAGCGAGATCGCGGTTTCGGCCTGGTTAATGGCGCGATTAACCCCCTCTGCGATCGCCAACCCCTGGGCCAAATCAACCCGAATTCCGGGAGTCGGAAACGCTCGAAACACGCTGACCAAAGACAGTCCTTGCTGATCGGCGGCTGCCAGCACCAGCGCCGCCCGTAGCCCCAGCACCCCTGACTGCCGCCCCTGGGTTCGTATCACCTGCCCCAGCTGCTTCAGCACAAATTTGCCCTGGGCCGTGTACAGAAACTGAGAAACCGAGATGGCTGAGATATCAGCGGTTTGGTTAAGACCCACCCGGGCCTGCTCTAGCTGATCTGGAGTGAAATAGCGGGCATAGGGTTCGAGGGTTCCGGTAATTTCTCCGGTCTCGGCAAAGATTTCAATATCTTCAACGGCCACGATCCGCTCCAGCGGACCGAAGTTGAGATGAAGATACTCTGCCGAGGCGACCGGACGGGCTCCCAACCCGCTGTACCCCAATCCTATCCCCAGCCCTATCGCTAGCTGAGCCAGACGCAGCCCCAGGCGTAACCGGCGTCTCAACCCCTTTAGGCTCGGAGCTGGGACCGAAGACCCGTCGGTAGCAGGCAAATCCATCCCAGCGCGACTCGTAAGCATAATGAGTTAGAGATAAACGCATCTGACTCAAGATACTGCGTCTAGTCGGGAAAATACGGACTCAATCAAGCAAATTTTGGCAAATTTACGGCTTTATATCCCTTAGCCCTCTCCAGCCCCCAACTTTTGCCTAAAGAAACTTCAGTTTCCCAATCGGATGGGGGGTATGGGGTAGACTCCCATTTTTATAGGAATAACAGCCCTTAGTCTGGCTAATTTGAGTCTCCCAGATCTGAATTTGACTGCTCTGAGGGCGGCGTCAGGAGAGCGACTAAATCGGCCTCGGAAAGCTGAGTAATCTTGAGACTTTGAGCTTTTTCTAGTTTTGACCCGGCGTCTTCGCCTACGACAACGTAGTCGGTCTTTTTGCTCACTGACCCAGTGACTTTACCGCCGGCCTGCTCAACTAGGGTTTTAGCCTCTGAGCGCTTCAGTGTCGGCAGCGTTCCAGTCAGCACAAAGATTTTGCCCTGAAACGGCTGGGGCCGATGCTGCTCTGATCTGGCTCGGTCTTGCTCAAGCTGGAGACCCGCCTGCTTGAGCTGCCCGATTAGCTGCTGATTGCTGGGCACCCGAAACCACTGGTGCACCGACTGGGCGATTTCTGGGCCAATGCCGTAAACCGATTCAATATCCGCTGGCGCAGCCTGACTTAGAACATCCGCCGAGGTAAACTGCTCGGCTAAAAGCTGGGCATTGACGCTGCCCACATGGCGAAT
>JBCDFX010000269.1:0-5841 GCA_039177155.1 Cyanobacteria bacterium P01_H01_bin.119 | reverse complement strand
TATCACTGGCGTCGTTGGCGCAGACGCAACCTGACTCGCAGCCTTCTCCGAATTGCCCCTTCCGCTGCCATATCAGCCCAAAGCACCCAACCGCCATGAATGCCCCCGCCATCTTCCTTCAGCTTCCGGCTGCGATCGTAGCACTCCCCATCACGCTATTTTTAGAAAGCTGGTTCCGCTACGAAGCCAAGCTTGGCATAAGCCGCCGAAAACGGTTTATCACCGCTCTAATGATGAACCTGTTCTCTATCTTTTTAGGAATTCCTGCCGTATACGTGACAGGTTTTGCAATTTTATATAGTGCCTTTGAAGAGCAAGCCATTCCAGATTGGCTTTCGGGCGTATATGTTGTTATTCCCAACCCTGCTGCAGGACTAGGGACAACAGTGCTGTGGCTTGTCCCTGTATTTATAAGTTCAGTCCTTATTGAAATGCTGATCGCTCAGAGATACTTGAGTTCCATTGCGCCAGCCAAAATTGTGTGCCGATGGGTCATGAAAGCTAACGGAATATCTCACGCTGGTCTAGCGATCGCCCTACTGATCTACTGGTTTTTTGTTTTTAGACTATAGCACTGGGCAGATTGCGCGCTCCACCCAGCGTCGCTGGAGTCATTGGCGCAGAATCAATCCGACTCGCAGCCCCATCTTGATCGTCCCTTCGGCTGCTAACTCGGCACCACTGCTCATTTAATCAGAACCTTCAATATCAAAATATACAGCTCCACCCTGTAGGAACCTACCCTCGCCGAATTCGGATAACAGCCAAAGGGCCTGGGATAACAACTTCTCCATCTGGCCCAATTTGCAACCCACTGCCATAGGCGTTGTAGCGTACATCCCGGTACGGACCAATGGGGACAAAAGCAAGACTCTCCCCAGTCAACCAGTCGATAATGTGAAGACCGTACTCGCGGTTACGACCACGTCCCTCAACGCCGACCATATAGGCCCGATTGGAGGCACTGCTCATGGCCTGCATACTGTTCGGTGCCCAAATAGCAGGATTTGTCCAGACTGCCTCTAGCCGGTCTGTGGCTGGATTCCAAGCGACTTTTGCAATGCCTGTATCCTGACGACGTTGAGTGCGCGGCAAAAGCCCCGTCCAAGCGGAGAGCATAATATCGTAGCCTGAGACGAGCAGAGAATTTTCGGTGGGCTGGGCCGTTTGCCCGTCCACACCGAAATCGACCGGCAGGCTTGCGGCAACGCGCCGGTCATAACCAGACAGTCCCGGCCAATCCGCAGGGATAGTGTCGTCACGCCAGAGCAAAACCAGATTCATTGGATCACTGCGGTCGGTGATAGCGACCAGGCGATCTGGATCGTTCGGCGCGCCGATTAGGGTTGGGGTGGAGCCACTGCCGTCAATATCCACTCGCCATATCTGCCGCAGGTCTTCCCCAGTCCAGCGCAGCTTATACAACGCCTCGCCTGAGGTTACGAAAATGTTATCCTGCTCATCCACACACGGATTGTTGTCAATCTTGCCCTCAGCAAGGGCGTAGCGGCCAATCATGGCAAGGCTACGATCGAGCACTAAAACCTGTTCATTACTCAGGGTCACCAGAATTGGGCCAGCATGCAACATTTTAATGCCGCGAATAAAGTCACCCTCGGCAAATAGGTCAGCGGGCAGTTGGGCTCGGGTAACCAGCTCAACCGCCGTATCTGGGTTAAAGGGTTCGGCACTGCGGAGTTTGACAATTTCCTGCGTGCGCAGATCCGGCACGTAGACATTACCGTCTTCGTCCATTGCCCAATAGCCGCTTGGCGACCTCATCCTTGTGTCGCGGGCGTCGACTGGCGTGAGTTCTAAGCTAGTGGGCGTGGATTTTACGCGATAGACGCTCGAACCATTAGCACCCCAAAATTCAAAAGCGCCGCTCGGCTGAACTGGGCCAAATACAGTGCCTGTCGGCAGCCAGCCCTCTGAACGAGATGATCTTAAATTAACAATATCGACCGCGATCGCATCCTCTTCTGTAATGCCGGGTGCGGCAGTAGATTGCTGACAATATTCGCCGTGGCCAACTGTCCAAACCGACTCAGGTGCCGAAGAATTTCTAACGACACCAGGAGTGCCCGATTGAGCAAAGGCAGCAAACGGGGCGGCAGCATCCGCTATTACGGTGCCAAATACAGTAGAAATTCCCACCATAAACGTGAGATAAGCAGCAGCAAACCGCTGCCGTCGCTGACTAAACATATGCTGCACTCTAGACATATGCTGCACTCTAGTAACTGGGCCAGTTCGCCCATCGTACTTTTCCGGCAAGCCGTCTTTTGGCCAAGTGCGGACACTTAGGCAATTGGTAGTGGCAGTGCAATAGATTCTGCCCAATGATGGAGTGCAGCAGTGACAATTAATCGGTCATGTTCGCTTTGAGGTATTACCTTCACCAGGCCCGGAGGCATACACTCGATTTCACCAGGTATCAAATCAGGCAGATGAGAATGGTCTTCCTGTTTTCGGCCACGCTCACGAATCTGCTGAATTTCTACGCTATATTGCCCTCGAAAGTGCTTTTTCAGGTAAATAAATGGTGCTTCTCGTCCATCCGCCGCCATACAGTGTTGGTCTGACCGTATTAAAAAGCTTCTTTCTATGTCATCCTGGCGAGTTCTGACACCTCGCCTGCGGAGGATGATTGCTTCAAACTTTGACGCGCCTAACAAATCTGGTGTGACTGAAACTGTAAGTTTACGGAGATAACAGCCACGTTTTCTGTTGTTCTTTCGGTAAACTCGCAATCAATTTATCCGTGAATTTAGCAGCGTATAAACTTTTACAAAAGCTTCCGGAATATTGATGGTTAGTGGTGGATAATCGGGCTTACTAATAGCTGGGAGCACGTTATATCTTTTCCGACTATAGCGCGATCGCTACCGCTAATCACACCGTTACGAGTTTTGCAGAGGACAATCTATCATGACCGGCATTGAACTTATCGTATTCGCTTTAGGACCTAGCATTGCTGCCAGCTTAGGAGTTTTGGCGGTTTGGCCAAAATCTAAAAGCGCTTAGATTAAACCTTTGCACTCTCGTCTGGGCAGCCCAACTGCCAATAGGCTTTTAGCTGGCAAACTGAGTCATAATCGTCAGGATGCCCAAAAAGAAAATGATTAGGGTAATTAAGGAAGTCATAGTTAATTTGAAGACGACAGTTACACCGTACTGATGCTTGACGCAAAATCCCAGGTCGGATAACCGTCTTATCATCATCGCCCCTTATGCCTTGCATTTCTGGGGCGATTACTGATGGGATGGCGCAGCTCGATGAACGGGAATCGTGATGTCAAAGATTGTTCCCTGACCTGGAGTCGACCGGCAAGTTAGGGTCCCGTTATGGCTCTCTGTCACAATCTGATGGCTAATAGATAATCCCATGCCCGTGCCTTTGCCCACCGCTTTAGTGGTGAAAAATGGATCAAACAGGCGGGCACGAATTTCTTCCGGAATGCCTGCGCCGTTGTCGCCAATTTGGATGCGGACTTGGGGTGAGCCTTCAGCGTTAAGCGGCTGAGTGGAAACGGTAATTTGAGGGCTGGGGCAGGCTCCGGCAGCGTGAGCTTGCTCTACCGCATCAATGGCGTTGACCAGAATATTCATAAATACCTGGTTGATTTGGCTGGCGTAGCACTCGACTTGAGGCAGAGTGCCGTAGTTACACACAACGACAATTTCGGGACGTTGGGCCTGGGCTTTAAGCCGACTCCTTAAAATCATCAGCGCACTGTCTACCCCGGTGTGGAGATCCACCGTTTTGATATCGGATTCATCTTTACGAGAGAAGGTACGCAGGGACAGCACAATCTGTTGAATTCGCTGGGCCCCCACATGCATTGAGTTGAGCAGCTTGGGCAAATCCTGCTGGATAAAGGGCAAATCAATGGCTTCGGCAAAGGCTGCGATCGCAGGTAAGGTATCGCCGTAGTGCTGCTGATAGAGCTTAACCAGCTTTAGCAAGTCTTGGCTGTAAGTAGCCGCGTAGCCTAGGTTGCCGTGGATAAAGCTAACCGGATTGTTGATCTCATGGGCTACGCCCGCAACCAGTTGGCCCAGGCTCGACATTTTTTCGCTTTGCACCATTTTGGCCTGGGTGGACTGAAGCTGTTTTAGGGTTTGCTCCAGCTGGGCGGCTTTGAGCCGCAGCGCTAGCTCTGATTTTTGGAGGGCAATTTCAGACTGTTTCCGCTGGGTAATGCCCATCCCGGCACCCCGAAACCCAATCACTTCGCCGTTGGCATTTAGGCGAGGTAGGCCATTGACTTCTTCCCAGACGATATCTCCAGTGGGGGTGAGGTTGCGATGTTCGATGCGAAAGGGCTGACGGTGGGCGGCGGCTTTTTGGACAACTTTTCCCACCCGTTTAATATCTTCTGGGGGCATAAACTCAAAGGGAGTATGACCCATCAGTTCTGAAGGCCAGTAGCCTTTGACGGCTTTAGCTTTATCGGTGACAAAGGTGTAGGCTCCGTTGCGATTGATTTCCCAAATATATTCCCCTGCGGCTTCGCTAATATCGCGAAAGCGGCGCTCGCTCTGGAGCAGGGCGTTTTCAGTCAGCTTCTGCTCGGTAATATCGCGGCCAATGGTGGATAAATATTCGACGCTGCCCTGTTTATCGCGATGGGCCACGATAACCTGAGAAATTGGGATTTCTCGCCCTGTTGGGGTAATCAAGGTACTTTCGCCGTGCCAGATGCCGCTGTTTAACACCTGGGGAATAATGGTTCGCGTTAGGCGGGCGCTGGTTTTTGGCGACACGATACGGTTGAGATGGGGCAGGACGTCAGCCTCGGTAAGCCCCAGAATCTTACGACCGGCCTGGTTCACATATAAGAACTGACCTTGAATATCGGCGATGCCGACAAAGTCTGGGGTCGCCTCCAAAATGGTGAGCAGTTTGGCCTGCTCCTTTTCTGCCTGATGGCGCTGGGTAATATCGGTGGCGATCGCGGCGATCCCAACCACGTTATTTTGGCGGTCAATTAGCGGTAGGTTGTGCCATTCACATAGGATGGTTTGACCGTCGCGGGTAAGGTTTTTATTGATGCGCGCAACTGGACGCCGTTGGTGAATCAGGGTGGAGAAGGTTTGCTGCACCTTGGGCCAATCCTCTGGAGGGACAAGCCGCTCAAACGTTTGCCCCATTACCTCGTCGGTACGATAGCCAAATATTGTCTCAGCCGCTGGGTTCCAGCCCTGAATTAGGCCGTTGAGATCCCATTCAATAATGGCGACGGGGCTTTGCCGAATTAGTAGCTCAAGCCGCTGCTGGCTAGCTTGGAAGTCGGCAGTGCGGGCCGTAACCTGGGCTTCTAAGTCAGCGTTTAACTGCTGGAGCTTGAGGGCAGATCGTTTGCGGGCGCTAATATCTCGCACGATGACCAGCGCTTCGTCTTCCCGGCGGGGAATCACTCTGACCTCTTCATATTGGGCTTTGCCGCGCCAGGTAAAGTGCTGCTCATACTGCTGTAGCTCACCAGTGGACAGGGCTGCCTCCACTGCGGCCATACGTCGCTGGGCTAACGGTGGCGGTAAGGACGCGTCTACCCGCGAACCGTCTACCAACTGGTCGGGGCTAAACAGGTCAATTTCTCCGCTGGTCAAGACGCCGAGATTAACACCGTCGCGGCGCACCCGAATCAGTAAATCGGGAATGGCGGCAATTAGGGCGCGGTTGGTTTGGGCAGTTTGGCTAAGGGTGTCGATCCGCCGGTGATGCTCCGTCGTGTCAAACACAGCGCCGCTCAGATGGGTCAGGACTCCGGCTGGGTTGCGAACGCCCTGACCTTGCACCTGAACCCAGCGAATACTGCCGTCGCGATGGAGCAG
>JBCDFX010000268.1:0-5893 GCA_039177155.1 Cyanobacteria bacterium P01_H01_bin.119 | reverse complement strand
CTTTAGGGATTTAACAATTTCTGTAATCCGCTCGGTGCCGCCGCGCATGGACTGCATCAGCTTTTGCAAATCCTCTTGCAGATAGTCAAAATCCAAGTCATTTAGTAACCGCTCAATATTTTGGGAATGCTCCGGATACTCGGACTGATACGCCTCAATCACCTGTAGCAAATCGTGAACATATTGCTCAGCGTAGGTGAGGTTGCCGTGGATAAAGTTGACGGGATTATTGATTTCGTGGGCAACGCCTGCCACAAGCTGCCCCAGACTAGACATTTTTTCGCTGTGAACCAGCTTAGCTTGAGCATCCTGCAGTTCCCGCAGGGCCTTTTCTAGCTCACGGGACTTGCGCCCTTTTACCTCCGCTTCTAATATGGCGGCCTCGGCCTGCTTGCGCAGGCTGATATCACGCACAACCAGAGTGTAGAGCATTTCCTGGGGCGTTTGAGTTTCAGTGACGGTGGCCTCAATCGGAAACGCGCCCCGCCCCTGACGGTAGCCCTGCATCTCTTGGGGCTGCCGTTCCAGGCTGGCCCGAACCAGTAAGTTCCTTATATCTTGACCGGGAATGGCAGCAGGACGGGAGGTACCGCTGGGTAAGCCAATGATTAAATCGGTAATGGATCGTCCGGCGATCGCGGCTTCTGAGACCCCAAATAGATTTTTAACGGCGGGATTAGCGGTGCGAATGGTGAGAGCATCTTGGGTGACGGTGATAATAGCTTCTGCGGCGCTGCTAACAATAGCCTGGTTGTGGGCCGTGGCATCTTCGAGAGCGTTAATTACCCGGTTGTAGCGCATGGCAATTTGCCCAACGGGAGTAAAGGGTTCAGCGGGCACCCGTAAACTCAGATTGCTGGTGTGGGCATGACGGCGCATGGTGGTAAACAGGTCTACCAAATCGCTGGACGCCCCATGCTCAGAAATATTGAGTCCGATATGCTCCTGCTTGCGGGTTACGCGCATGGGCCAAAATCGGTTAATGCCCATCAGCACCAGATAGGCCACGCCAAAGGCCCACACCCCTGCCGTGGCAACGCCCAAAAGCTGTACCCGCATCTGAGCCGCGCGGCTTAGTCCAGTGCCGATTAGCTCCAAATTTCCAAATAGGGCCACGGCTAGGGTGCCCCAGATGCCCGCGGCCAGGTGAACCGGAATTGCCCCAACGACATCGTCAATGCGGAGTTTAGCCAGCCACCGCTCCGCCAGCATCATAACGGCGCTGCCAACGGCTCCAATCACAGTGGCAACGGGCGCGGTAACCACATGGCAGTTTGCCGTAATCGCCACCAGCCCGGCTAGGGAGCCGTTCATTACGGCTGAGACCGGCACCTGCTTATGCTGGGGCATATATAGAGCAATAGGCGTCACTAGTCCTGCCGCTCCTGCCAGCACCGTGTTAACGATAATGCCTGGCACCTGATTATTAAAGGCCAGCACGCTGCCGCCGTTAAAGCCAAACCAGCCCATCCACAGCAGCAGCACCCCCAATAGCGCCAGGGGCTGATCATATCCAGAAAACTGCTGATTGCGCCGCTTGGCCGAGAACCGGCCAATGCGAGGCCCAACGACAATCACCGTCGCCAGGGCCACCCAACCGCCGACGCTGTGCACCACCGTAGAGCCAGCAAAGTCAACAAATCCTGAATATCCCAGCCATCCCAATGCCTCTCCCCGGTCTAGGCCGTTCCATGCCCAGTGGCCGTATACGGGGTAAATAATGCCGGAGACCAAGATAGAGACGGCCACATAGCTGTTAAAGCGCATCCGCTCAGCCACGGCCCCGGACACAATCGTGACGGCGGTGCTGCAAAACATCGCCTGAAACAAAAAAAACACCACCCACCAGACCTCGTTATCGCCAAAGTCGGGCATAAAGCTGTCGATTCCGAGCCAGCCCGCCTGGGATACACCAAACATCAGGGCAAATCCAAAGAGCCAAAAGCACAGTACGGAAACGCCTAAGTCGGCAATATTTTTGACAACGACATTGATATTGTTTTTGCTGCGGGTTAATCCGGCTTCCAGCCCCAAAAAGCCAGCCTGCATCAAGAAAACTAGGCTAGCTGAAAATAAGACCCAGAGCAGGTCAATAAGCGTATGATCCATAGCGTGGGGAGATGGCTTTCAAAGCCTTTCAGCGATCGCAGCGGTAAATCCGCAAATTTTTAATTGATTAAACTGTAGAGGATGACCCTGGTGGTTACCGCCGATTTTTTTGCGGCGGAAAAATCGATTCGATATTGATTCCGTGTGAATACGGCGATCGCTCCTGAATTCTCGTAGCCTTTATTACGGAGCCTATCTGTTGATATCCTACGTTAGTTAAGGGGGTTTAAATTGTTTAACTTGCTACTTTGCCCCAACTGTAGCCCCAATTTGCCATGCAGCAGTTTACGCAGCTTTTTCAACAGGTCGATGCCACCACCTCCACTAACGCCAAAGTTGCGGCGCTGCGCCAGTATTTTGAACAGGCTGCTCCCGCCGATGCGGTGTGGGCGATATATCTCTTCCTGGGCAAAACCCGCAAACGGCTGGTGACCTCGCGGGTGCTGCGCTCTATTTTTTTACAGATTTCTGAGATACCAGAATGGCTGTTCGAAGACTGCTATGCCCACGTGGGCGATTCTGCTGAAGTGATTGCGCTGCTGCTCCAGGATACCCCCTTAAAACCCCAGTCCCCCTTGACGGTGCCCCTGCACCAGTGGATGGAGCAGTTGATTCCCCAGGTAAAACAGGTTGAAACCGAATCCGCCCAGGGAGATTTAATTGTGTCCTGGTGGGCTTCGCTGCAGCCCTTTGAGATATTTGTGCTCAATAAGGTGCTGACAGGGGCGTTTCGAGTGGGCGCTTCTACCAAGCTGGTGATTCGGGGGCTGGCTCAGGCCTGCGGCGTGCCAGAGGCAGTGCTCACCCATCGTCTGATGGGGGAGTTTGAGCCAACCCCAGACTTTTATGCCCAGTTGACCAGTCCTGAGGCAGCAGAAACAGCGCCAAGCCAGCCCTATCCTTTCTTTTTGGCGGCCCAAATCGATCCGGAAAAGTTTGCCGCAGAGGATATGAGCCACTGGCAGGGAGAGTGGAAGTGGGACGGTATCCGGGCCCAGGTGATTAAGCGAGCTGATCAGGTGTTTATCTGGTCACGGGGGGAAGATTTAATCACCGATCAGTTTCCAGAAATTGCCGAGTATGCACAAACGCATCTGGCAAACGGCACGGTGCTTGACGGAGAAATTCTCTGCTGGCAGCCGCAGAGCGATGGCCCAATGAACTTTAACGCGCTGCAAAAGCGGCTGGGGCGCAAGCGAGTCACAAAAAAGCTGCGCCAAGAAAATCCGGTTCGCTTTATGGCCTACGACCTGCTAGAGCAGGACGACGATATCCGCGATAAGCCCCTTAGCGATCGCCGCTCTCACCTGCTAGATCTGCTAAAAGACCTGGAAGGTGAAGTGATCATGCCCTCAGCCGCTGTTGCCTTTGACACCTGGGAAGATTTAATTGCGCTGCGATCGCGATCGCGACAGGTCGGCGCAGAAGGACTAATGCTAAAAGCGATCGACAGTCCCTATCTGGTCGGGCGCAAGCGCGGCTACTGGTGGAAATACAAAGTTGATCCGATGAGCTTGGATGCGGTGTTAATTTATGCTCAGGCGGGCAGCGGCAAACGGGCCAACTTGTTTACCGACTACACCTTTGCCCTATGGCAGGGAGACGAACTGGTCCCCTTTGCCAAAGCCTATTCTGGCCTAGACGATAGCGAAATCAACCGGTTAGATAAATGGATTCGCCGCCACACCCTAGAGCGATTTGGCCCCGTGCGCTCGGTCGAACCCAGCCACGTTTTTGAAATCGGCTTTGAGGGCATTAGCCAGTCCAATCGGCACAAGTCGGGAATCTCCGTGCGCTTTCCCCGAATTTTGCGCTGGCGCACCGACAAGCCAATTCAGGAAGCTGACAGTTTAGAAACCGCTACGGCGCTGCTGCAGACTTACCAAAACTAGGGGCTGTCATCATTTAGCGGTCAAGTCTTTATGTGAAATGCATTTCAGCCCCTAGTTTATTGTGCGGAGCGGGCGCGGTAATGCTTATACGGAAACATTCTGGTTTTAATTGATGACGCGCCCTAGGACTTGGGTTGAGCATGCCTTGAGAAGGCTGTACCTGCGCCAGAGTTTTAACGATTTCTCTGATTGTGCGACTGCTCTGCTGGCAAGCTGCGCGTTTACTGCTGCAGCTCAACGTTTCTCAGCGGTGGAATCGACCGCTTTCAGCTTAAACACCATAATGCCCAGGGGCGGCAGGGTCAAACTTAGGGCGTAGGGCCAGCGCGAATTGTGCTCCCAGCGGTGGGCGGTCTGCTCGCCGCCATTGTTCACCCCACTGCCGCCGTATCTCTCGGCATCGCTGTTTAAGCGTTCTTCGTAATCTCCCGCTTGGGGTACCCCAATCCAGTAGTCGTGGTGAACCGTCGGCGTAAAGTTGCACACCACAACCAAAAAGCTATCGGAGTGCTTATCTCGCCGCAGAAAAGACACCACGCTGTTATCGGCATCGTTGCAGTCAATCCACTCAAAACCGCTGTCGGAGAAATCATCGGTATAGAGCGCCGGATAAGTCTTATACAGGGCGTTGAGATCGGCCATAAACTGCTTTAGTTTGCGGTGCGGCTCGTGGTTGAGCAGTTCCCAGTCTAGGTCGCGCCAAACGCTCCATTCCTGCACCTGGCCAAACTCCATCCCCATAAACAGCGTTTTCTTGCCGGGGTGGGTATACATATAGCCGTAGAGCGATCGCAGGTTAGCAAACTTCTGCCATTCGTCCCCCGGCATCTTGGTCATCAGATGGCCCTTGCCGTGAACCACCTCATCGTGGGACAGGGCCAGCATAAAGTTCTCGCTAAAGGCGTACCAGATGCTGAAGGTGACATTGTTCTGGTGGTAGCGGCGATGGATTGGCTCTTTGCTGAAATAGTCCAGCATGTCGTGCATCCAGCCCATATTCCACTTCAGATTAAAGCCTAGACCGCCTATATAGGTGGGGCGAGACACATTGGCCCAAGCCGTGGACTCTTCAGCCACCGAAATAACGCCGGGATAGTAGCCAAAGACCACGGTATTGAGCTGTTTAAGAAAGTCCACCGCTTCGAGGTTTTCATTGCCGCCAAACTGGTTAGGTAGCCACTCCCCGTCTTCTCGGTCGTAGTCCAGGTAAAGCATAGAGGCGACGGCATCGACCCGAATACCGTCAATATGGTATTTGTCGAACCAAAATAGGGCATTAGCCGTTAAAAAATTGCGCACTTCATGGCGGGAATAGTTGAAAATCAGCGTTCCCCACTCTTTATGTTCGCCCCGGCGAGGATCGGCATGTTCATACAAATGGCTACCGTCAAAGTAGGCCAGTCCGTGGGCGTCTTTGGGGAAGTGTCCGGGAACCCAGTCCACAATGACGCCAATGTCGTTTTGGTGGCACTGATCCACAAAGTACATAAAGTCTTGAGGCGTGCCGTAGCGAGAAGTGGGGGCATAGTACCCGGCCACCTGATAGCCCCAAGACCCATCAAAGGGGTGCTCCGCCACAGGCATCACCTCAATGTGGGTGTAGCCCAGCTCCGTAACGTAGGGAATCAGTTTGTCGGCTAGCTCCCGATAGGTCAAAAAGCGCGCACCGGGTTTCTCTGAGGCCCGCACCACTTCTCCCGTAGCTGGCGGCTGATCTGCGCTGGCGTGCAGCCAAGAGCCCAAATGAACTTCATAAACGGAAATAGGGGTTTCCTGGGGATCACTCTCTCGCCGCCTCTGGAGCCAGGCTTGATCCTGCCAGCTATAGTCAAGCTCGGCCACAATAGAGGCCGTTGCAGGACGAATTTCTTGACGAAATCCGTAGGGGTCAG
>JBCDFX010000267.1:0-5921 GCA_039177155.1 Cyanobacteria bacterium P01_H01_bin.119 | reverse complement strand
GTTGCCGCTGCCAGAGCGACTCTATCAGCAAATGCTTACAGCTCTGGCGGTTCAAGGGGTGGTGAAACGACCGCACCAAACTCCCTTTGAATATTTGCAAACCGTGCAGCAGAAGTGGACTCGGCATCGTAAGCTCCAAGCCCAAATTAAGGCGGTGGAAACTATTACCCAAGCCTATGTCGGCTGGCGCTACGGCGATCGCGTCGTCGATGCCGATATATTAGAGCGAAATCTGCGATCGCTGCGCCGGGCAACGGCTAGGGGGCAAAAAAATAAACTCCACAGCAGGTAGAGCAGCTAAAGAGACGATTAGGATAAGGCTGCGTGTCAGATTGTTTTTGTCTTAACGGTTCAGCGATACTATTGCAGTCGAAGGGCTAATTAAGACATTCGACTGCGTCGCGGGGCTTCCATACTCAGGGTTACAGTGCCGATAGCTATCCGTAGCAACGCGACAAACGCAGTAGATAAGGTAAGTAATTCAGAACTAATAGCAACAATTTTTTAAAAGACGACTGTAACTTTTGCTCTCCGTTCGGCTGAGGCTTCGACGGTGAGCTTAGCCGAACCGCTCACGTCGAAGCCACTCTCCAGTTATAAACAGGCGAAGGCTGGGGTAAGACGATGGTGGGGGCTTCGTTGTTAAAGAGTACCTGGGGAAATTTCGCTTTCCCCAGACCCCATCGACCAGGACGAACCGCCGTCCTGGACTTCGCGGAAGGGGTGATCTGTAGGTGAGAGAGTGGCCCCAAACCCAGTAACTAGGGTAATTGTGTTCTTGGGTTAATAATTGTATAGCAGCCGAAGGGACGATTAGGACAAAGCTGTGAGTCAGATTGTTGCTGCGCCAACGACATCTATCCTAATTTTGAACTTTGAATTCCGCATAGCGGTTCTAGCGATACTGGGTGGAGAGCGCAATCTGATCAAAGCTATAGGGTCATCGTCGGTGGATCAAAAAGAAACCCCCTTCTCTAGAACTTAGAAAAGGGGGTAATGGGTAATGTCAATTCAGGTTGGGCGGCTGACGCTTTCTCCGCCATACCCGACTGTTTCCTTAGTGCCTAGCTATCGCCGCTATTACTGTGCGCCAACTAGGGCAGGTTCACGCTGAGGGCCAACGACGACTTCGCCGTCTTTGATATCCAACGTCACGGTTTGACCATCTTGGACTTTGCCGGCCAGAATTGCTTCTGCCAGGTTGTCTTCGACTAGGCGGGCGATTGCCCGGCGCATGGGCCGCGCTCCGTAGCTGGGGTCGTAGCCTTCGGCAATGAGCTTTTCTTTAAAGGCATCGGTCAGGGTGATGGTGAGATTGCGATCGCTAAGCCGCTTATTAACCTGCTTCAGCATTAAATCAGCCACCTGCATCACCTCGTCGCGATTGAGTTGACGGAAGACGATGATTTCGTCTAGCCGATTGAGCAGCTCTGGCCGGAAGAACTGTTTAAGCTCTTCATTGACCAAGCTCTTGATGCGGTTGTACTGGCTAGTGGCAACATCGCCCGTGGCGAATTCAAAGCCTAAACCACCGCCGCCTTTTTCAATCACCTTAGAGCCGATATTGGAGGTCATAATCAGCAGGGTGTTTTTGAAGCTGACGGTGCGCCCCTTGGCATCGGTCAGACGACCATCTTCAAAAATTTGCAGCAGCAAATTAAACACGTCGGGATGCGCTTTTTCAATCTCATCCATCAGAATCACCGTGTAGGGACGCCGGCGCACGGCTTCGGTGAGCTGTCCGCCTTCGTCAAAGCCGACGTATCCCGGCGGGGAGCCAATCAGCTTAGAGACCGACTGACGTTCCATAAACTCTGACATATCCAGGCGAATCATTGCCTCTTCGGAACCGAACATAGCGGCAGCTAGCGCCTTGGTCAGCTCTGTTTTGCCCACGCCAGTGGGACCAGAGAAGAACAGGCTGGCAATGGGGCGATCTGGGCTGGCCAAACCGACACGGGCGCGGCGAATAGCCCGGGCCACTGCGATAACAGCTTCTTGCTGACCGATAAGGCGCTCATGGAGCACATCTTCAAGATGCAGCAGCATGGCTGATTCGGTCTCCGTCATGGTGTTGACCGGAACGCCTGTCCAGGAAGAAACAATATCCGCGACATCGTTTACATCCACGTGACTCATCTCTAAAGAGCGGACGTCTTGCTCCAGGGCGGTATCAATTTCAGCTTGAATGGCGGCAATGCGATCGCGCTGCTCCACCGCTTTGGCAAAATCTTGCACCTGCACGGCATTATCTAGTGCCTTATTGGCCTCCCGGAGCCGTTGACGAAGCGCTTGAGAAGCTTTGGGTCGAGCATTGCGTAGCTTTACCCGCGATCCGGCTTCGTCGATTAGGTCAATGGCTTTATCGGGCAAATAGCGATCGCTGATATAGCGATCAGAGAGCTTTGCGGCGGCTTCTAAGGCTGCATCTGTAATGGTGAGCCGGTGAAACTGCTCATAGCGACTGCGCAGTCCCTGCAGAATTTCAACCGTTTCTTCAACAGACGGCGGGTTCACGGTAATGGGCTGAAAGCGTCGCTCCAGAGCCGCGTCCTTTTCGATGTACTTGCGGTACTCATCCAGGGTGGTAGCGCCGATGCACTGAAGTTCACCCCGGGCCAGAGCGGGCTTAAGCAAGTTGGCCGCGTCCATGCCACCTTCTAAAGACCCCGCACCGACTAAGGTGTGAATTTCATCGATTACCAGAACAATATTGGGATCTTCGCGAACCTCGGCCAGCAGCTGGGTCAAACGCTCTTCAAAGTCTCCCCGAAATCGGGTGCCAGAGACCAGAGTGCCCAAATCAAGGCTAATGACCTGCTTTTCCATCAGGGCTTCGGGCACTGCCTGATTGACAATGCGCTGCGCCAGTCCCTCGGCGATCGCGGTTTTACCGACACCAGGTTCACCAACGAGCACTGGATTATTCTTGGTGCGGCGACCCAGAATCTGAATCACCCGCTCGACTTCTTTATGGCGACCTACAACCGGATCAATTTGACCAGCCTCTGCTTTCAAGGTCAGATTTATGCCGAACTCGGCCAGTACTTTACCAGAAGTCTTTTTGCCGCTGCTACGGCGATCGCTCCGGCCTGCCCCGGCAGCCACAGGTGTTGTCTCGCCCAGGCGCTGAATTACCTGTGTCCGAACCTCGGCTGGATTTGCCCCCAGATTTTCCATAATTCGGTGAGCCACGCTTTCACTGCTGCGGGTCAAACTCAGCAGCAAGTGCTCAGGATGGATATATTGACTGTCTAGCTTTCGCGCCTCCGCAAAGGACTGCTCAAAAACCTGCTTAACCTTCGGAGTGAAGGGAATTTCTGGTGGAACAGCACCACTACCCCGACCAATAATGGCTTCCACCTCCTGACGGGCATCTTTCAGGTTGATATCGAAGTCGGTCAAAACCTGAGCCGCCAAGCTAGAACCATCTTTGAGAATGCCCAGCAGCAGTTGCTCCGTGCCGACAAAATTGTGCCCTAGACTGCGTGCCTCTTCTTGGGCTTTCATAATCACAGCGATTGCTGCGTTGGTGAAATGTTCAAACATACCCGTATACCCTCTACCAAGGTGAGTAATTAACTGCCTCTACAACTGCCTCTACGACTGCTTGAAGGCACCGTAACTGCGTCTAACTCAGGTCAAGCTGGTTCCACCCTAACCTGATTTGTAAACTTTTTTGTTCTGTGTGACTCCAATTTACCCAGAAAACACGTTCCCCAGCAGTAGGGAGAGCCGAAGCGTATTAGGTCGGCTGATTTAGCATTTTGAGCCAATCTCGGTAAGCATTTGCATATCGCTTTACTGACTCCCATCGCCCTATCGGACATCCCTATCCTGAGAAGTGTTTACAAAAATTTACTAATTTTGTTAATTTTAGCATCATACCGATCGTGCAGGGTCTGTTGTCTAGCGCGTCCTTGTTCCAAATCGGCGGCCTACATTTCTGCATGTTTAGGCTTTCGCAACATCCAAATTAGAGACTTCAAACAGCAATAGCTATGTTTAACCCAACCCATCAACTTGTTTCCCGTTCTCGCAAAGTTCCCGTTATGCTGCGCCCCAAACGCGATGGATTTTTGGTGTTTACTGAATCTGAATGGGAGCAGCAGCGCCAACCTGCCTTTTCTGTGCATCCCAAAATGGGTATTTATTGTCAGGGCATTCAGGTAATTGGCTATCGCCTTGAGCCTATTGAGCAAGCTTCCCACTCCAATGAGCAGCTTGCAGCATCGGCCTCAGCCTAAAGCGCTTTACCAGTAGATACCGCATTAGCCCGCACCCGCCAGAGAGTCTAATAGATGGTCTAATTCTCTGGCCTGTTACCCAAACCTTCTGAAGAGGGCTGACCCTCCCAATGTCGGCTATTGGCACAGCACGCAATATAAAAAGCCGACCTTTCAGCCGGCTTTTGCACTTGGATATAATGCAGACAACCTTAAATGGTTTGATCGTATTTAATACCGCGATAGGTGAGCTGAGTTCGACCATGGGTGTGGGCCGCTGGCTTAAAGTACCGGGCCGTTAGAGGGGCGCCCCGGTAAGTACCGATTTGCGTTTCGCCAGTAAGCTCTAGAGTGGGCAGATTTTTTTGGTAATGGGCGCCGCGATAGGACATTTCCATGATGAATTTTCTCCCTGTGTTAAGGATGTAGAGTTTGTAAATTTGCTGCGGTCTTACCGACAGTGGATAGTGGCTTTTAGCTGGAAAGACTAAGGGTTGAAAAGACTACTTGCCAAAGGAGCTGCTATCCACTTGTCAGGAGAAAACAACAAAAAAGCTTGAAATCGTATCTGTTTATACATTTTATATTTTTAATGTCTGAGTGTATTTTCTTCCGTGCTGACTTAATTTTTCTTTTAGATTTATGGCTGATTTAATTCTGTTCTGGCATCGTCGAGATTTGCGGCTGGCAGACAATCTGGGTTTAGCGGCTGCTCGCGATCGCAGTTCTAAGGTGGTGGGCGTTTTTTGCCTCGATCCCGGCATTCTCGACCGGGACGATGTGGCTCCCGCCCGGGTGACTTATATGATTGGCTGCTTGGAGTCGCTGCAGCAGCGCTATCAAGCCGCCGGAAGTCAGCTTTTAATTTTGCGGGGTAGCCCAGTAGACTGCCTGCCCAAGCTAGCGGCGGCGCTGGACGCAACGGCACTGTACTGGAATCGAGACGTGGAGCCCTACTCCCGGCAGCGAGATCAAGCCGTTGCTGACGCTCTTAAAGAAGTAGGCATTGAGTTTCGCACCACATTTTGGGATCAGCTAATGCAGGCCCCAGGAGAGGTGCTGACCAAAAGCAGCAGTAAGCCTTATACGGTCTACACACCGTTTTGGCGAAACTGGCTTAAGCAGCCTAAAGCAGAGCCTGTTGCGGCATTAGATAACGCCCAGGGACTGAGCGATAAGCAGCAGACAATCGCCAAACAGCACGGTGCGATCGCTCTTCCTTCAGCCAAGGATTTGGGGTTTGAATGGAGTCATCCCCTACTGCTACAGCCCGGAGAAGCAGCGGCCAATGAGCAGCTAATCAACTTTTGCGAAGACGATCGGCTGATTGCCGAATATGACGAGCAGCGCAATTTCCCGGCGACGACAGGCACTTCAATGCTGAGCGCGGCACTAAAGTTTGGGGCCATTGGTGTCCGTACCGTTTGGGCCGCTGCCGATGCCGCCTATGGCCGCTGCCGCAGCGACGAGACCCACGCCAACGTCCGCACCTGGCAGCAGGAGCTAGCGTGGCGGGAGTTTTATCAGCATGTGATGTACTTTTTCCCGGAGCTAGCCGAAGGTCCCTATCAAGACCGGCTTAAGAACTTCCCTTGGGAAAATAACGAATCGTATTTTGCGGCCTGGTGCGACGGTCGTACCGGCTACCCGATTGTGGATGCAGCCATGCGCCAGCTCAATGAAACGGGCTGGATG
>JBCDFX010000266.1:0-5929 GCA_039177155.1 Cyanobacteria bacterium P01_H01_bin.119 | reverse complement strand
ATGTGATGTATCCCGGTGATGCCAACGTCACCCTCCTGTTTAGTGGAGAAATTGACTTAGACACCCTGCCCTACGATGCGGTAGAGGCCGACAGAAATATTTTGGGTGCTTTAGCTGATTACCAACAGGTTGATATTGCCATGATTGCCCTAGGCGATCCGCTGGCCGCCGCTAGCACCCAGCCCCGTGAAGAGCTATACGGTTATCAGCGTCCCGACGCCATAGATGTCCTCAAAGACGCTGGGATTGATATGGTTAATCTCAGCAGCGACAATTTACTTACCCTGGGAGACTACGGCCTCGAAGAAACCCTTGACGTTGTCGATCGAGCCGGGCTGTACCGAGTGGGCGCTGGGCGGGATGCTCAGGAAGCCCGCCGTCCTGAAATTATCGAAGTCAAAGGACAGCGGATTGCCTATTTGTCCTACAACCAAAGCGATGTCAACCGCGCTTACAGCAGCAGTGGCGGCGTCAATGTGCAAGATAAGCGACGCGTAATTGAAGATATTCGCACCCTGCGCAACCAGGTGGATTGGATTGTAGTGAACTACCGCTGGCAGGAGGACGTGCCCGACACTCCCGCCGATTGGCAAACTAACCTGGCTCGTTTGGCTATTGATCAAGGGGCAGACGTTGTGGTGGGATACCATCCCACCCAAATGCAGGGAGGCGAAATTTATAAAGGACGACCCATCGCCTACTCTTTGGGAGATTTTGTGTTTGGAGATATGGGCCGCGATCGCGAAACCGCCATGCTTAAAATCTCCGTACGCCCCGACCAGATGAAAGTAGACCTGCTGCCTGTGGTGATTGCTAACAATCAGCCCCAGTTGGCAACGGGAGACGCTGCGGATGCCATTTTCCAAAAAATTCAGGCGGCCTCAATAGAGTTTCATCAGCCTCTGCAAGCCTCAGAAGTGATTACTATCCGACCGCGCCATCGGCTTCAACCCCAATCTCTGCCCCAGCAGCCCAGCGATCGCCAACCGGAGCATAGCTCACCTAGCGAAATAACTCCATTTACAGCTCCTCTAATCGATGGGGCTAATCCAGCACCCAATCGAATTCCCAACCAGTCTCCGAATCAGGCTGAAGAGGCGCAGCCAAACGAGCAACCTAGGGTTAGCCCAACCGACGAGACCACTCAGCCTGCCCCCAGCGCCCAGCCGAGCGCCCAGCCAACGATCGACGCTCAAACTGCTGAACCTGACTCAGAGTCAGCACCAACGCAGATCACGCCTACTCAGGAATCAATTCCAACAAATTCTAACTCAGTTGCACCCCCGACAGCAGTGCCCAAGCTTGAGACTAGCCCTACACCGACAGGAGCCTCCCAGCCCGTAGAAAGCCTGATTCCCGATCCGAGCGTCCCTCGCATCGATCAGCCTGCAACTGTTCCCAATCAAGGGACAGAAGCCCTTCCCTTTGAGCAGGATTTAGAACGACAGTTGAAAAATCAACCACCGGTGCTGCTACCAGAGTGGGGACCAGAGATAAACTCAACCCCAGAGACCAATAAAACCCTCCAGCCTGCACCACTGCCACTGCCTGAGACACTGCCAGGACTAGTGCTGGAAGAACCCGACACTGCTGATTCCGCATCATCTCTCAATCAAGAAACAGCGCCCCAAAAATCTGAAGAAAAGCCTGAGGCGATCGCGCCCTATCCGGAGCCTCTGGTAGGGCCGTTAAGCGATGCTAGCTCAGTAGCTCGGTAATTCAGTTGATTTCAGTGATCCGCGAACGGCGTTAAATTTGTTGACCAGTTGACCCCTGCGCCTCAAAATCGACTATACCCATCTACTCTGCGACGAATATCGCCATGGCAACCTGGATGAAAGAAACCGATCAGGCTATCTACCTTATGCAGGGAGCCTACTATATCGACAAAATTGAAAAGCGACCTTACGGTCCTGAGCAAACCCGACTAACGCTGCTCGATATGAAAGACTGGTTCACCCGGCCCGATCCTCCCGGCGGTATGGTGGTGGCGTGGGACACCGGCGATCCAGAACCTCAACCTCAGCCTAGACCTGAAACAACCATCGAGCTGACCCAGGTTCCCCAGGTGGTTGAGGTCAAAGAGCTATTTCAAATTCAGGGCAAAATTGCCCCAACCTACGTAGGAAAAGCCGTTCAGTTATTTATTGGCGGCCAGTTGGCAACTTCGGCCCCAAAAGTCAATCCCAACGGCACCTGGACAATCAACTACCGATTCTTTGGTACAGGAACCCGATCTCTAAAAGTCACCATTGACGATCAAAGCCTCGACTTTGGAATCAAGGTCGTCGAGTCCCCTCCAGCTCAAGTCGATCTTCGACTTAGCGGTAGCGTTGGCATAGGGGGACTCAATCATGGTGAAGACGTGATTTCAGTCAAAGAGCGGCTCAAGGCGCTAGGGTTCGACTTTTTTCAGGTATCGCCAACCGTCGATGCAGGGTTAATTCAGGCGATTAAACTCTTTCAGTCTGTGATCGCAGGCAGCGTCAAACTTATCGGAGATGGCCGGGTGGATGTGGGCGGTCAAACCCAAACTTTTTTAGAGGCTATGAACGCACCGAAATGGATGTTGATGCCGATTCGAGGAGAGGGCTTTGTCAATTTTGAGCGGGCCGATCTCGCCGATCAGCATGACTACGGCGTGAGCTGGATGGCCGACAGCATTATTAATGCGGGTAAATACTACGAAACAAACTACCGTAAAGGCCGCAGCAATATCTCCCTCATTCCCGTGAACGACGTCAGCTTTCCCAAAGGAGGCGACACTCCTGACCATTCTGGCCATGAAGCAGGAAACGCCTGCGATATTTCAATTCCTAGGGAAGGCGGCAGCTATGGCACCACTTGGCAAAGCAGCAACTACGATCAGGGCGCGACCCGCGCCATTCTGCAAGCGATCAAGGCTCAGCCTCTAGCCAGAAAGATTTTTTTTAATGATCCCAAGCTGATTGGAGAAGGACTGTGTCAGCGAGCAGGGGGGCATGACAACCATATTCACTTTGAAGTCGGCGTGCCCAATCCAGCTTAGACAGCCTAACGCTGATTTATACGCTCAGACCTTTTTGCAGACTGCCACAGGCTCTTGAAGCAGTATTAATAGCCGGGGTTATTATCGGAGCATTCCTTGTGGCTATAGCTTTGGTCAGATTGCCTACCGCGCCCAGTATCGCTGGAGTCGTTGGCGCAGAAGCAATCTAACTTGCAGCCTTGTCATAATCGTTCTTTCGGCTGCCATAACAGCCCCAACTCGCCATGCCTCCGTCTTCGCCTCGAGTTTCCATACCCCTGGAACTTTCTGCTGACCACCCTGCTCTTTTGCAGGGATTAGATGCCTTACTAAAGCTGGGGTTACTGAGCGATCGCCAAATTCGTGATATCTGCCGGCGATCGCTTAGCAGCCCGCTGCCCAGCGTTAAACCAGCAGTCCGTACGCCAGCGGCTCAGCCAGTAGCTGCCTCAACCGCTAAAGTCACATCCCAAACTGCCACATCTCGACCTGCACCGACGCCCAAAAAGCCCGGCCTGATTCAATCGGCCATTGGACGACTAATGGCCGAACTGAGCATCGTCTGGCTGCTGTGCCTGGGCGTTTTTCTGGTTGTGGTATCGTCGGCGCTGCTGGCAGCGACTCAGTGGGCTTCGTTTTCTCCATCAGCTCAGTATCTGGTGCTGTTTGCCTATACAGCTGTGTTTTGGCTGATTGGGCTGTGGGCCAGTCGCCAGACTCATTTGGCGTTGACGGCAAAAACTTTACAAACGGTAAGTTTATTGCTGGTGCCCATTAATCTTTGGGCCATGCACGGCTTGCAGATTACGGCTTCAGGGACGGGGCTGCTGGTGGCCATAGCCGCCACCCTACTTTTGGGCCTCGGTAGCCTCAGCAGTTTTTGGCAGTATGGGGGCGATCGCGCAGATGCTTCAGTATGGCTAAATGGATGCGCCTTTCTTGCTCTCGCCGTAGGTCACTGGTTAAGATGGGCCACGCCGACTGCGGCCATCGTCATCTACGGCAGCTTAGGGCTCACCGCGATCGCGCTGGTTGCTCAACCGCAGGTACGCCAGGGTTGGCGCGCCAGTTCAAATACCAGCTCATCTGGCTCACCGGTCCTCAACAGTGCGCGGCTGATGGTGATTTATGCCTTGGGCGTGGTACTGCTGCGGGGAATCACCATAGAGCCAATTGAGCCCGACACTTTGGGGCTGGCGGTTGGCGGCACCGGGGCGCTGTTGTGTAGCTTGGCACTGCCGGCCTGGCGGCCCAGTCGCTCAGGCTCGTCTAAATCCAAATCTGTAGCTCAAAATAACAGCGATCGCACCCGCGAGCCTAAAAGCTCCTCTCAGACAGAAGCGATACCGTCTCAACAGGCTCATTCAGCTGATGCCACCGCTGCTGTCGCCAATCCTTTTGGCGATCGCCCGCTCATTGAACCGTCACCGGCTAGACCATCAACCACTAGATCGTCACTGACTAGATCAAGATCAGATCAAGTCTCTGCAAAAAGTGCTGCCCCATCGATATCTCAAGACCCCAAAACAGGGTTTACCTCTCTCTGGATACTGGTGGGGCGATCGCTGATGCTGGTCGGCTGGGCAATGGCAATCACTCATCTGCCGCTCCAGGCGCTGGGCGTTAGCGTGATGGGTCTAGTGCTGCGAACAGATCGCCTAAAGCGACTGTGGTTGCGGCGAGATTTGAGCGTTGCTCTGCTGTTGGGTTTGCATATTATCTGGCTCAACTGGCGCAGCCTATCTGAGACATGGCAGAGTGCCGCGATCGCAGCGGCTGAGCAGTTGATTGGCGATGTCAACGCAGGCAGTTGGGTCTTAACTGGACTGGCCTACCTCCCCTATGTAGTGTTGACCGTGGGCATTGCCGATGCTCTGGTGCGGCGGGGCAAGGATAAACTAGCCGGATTAGCCTTTAATTGGGCCTTTTTATTGGGCAGCGGATTAACGCTGATCAGCGCATTTGATGGCACCGTGCTGGCGATCAATCTGATTGCATCAGCCTTGACGTTTTTGGTGGTTACCCTGCGGCGGCGACGGCGGGGCCACAAAATTGAAGGCTGGGTTTATTTCACTCACGGTCTGGGCCTGGTGGCGATCGCTGCGGCTATTAGCGATGCCGTTGACGATTTATCGCCAGAAGCGATTACGCTCTGCTGCTTTAGCCTGGTTGCAGTGGAACTGGGACTCAGCGTGGGACGCCGCAATCCTTGGCGGCGCAGCGCCTGGTTGTTTGGACTAGGGCTTGTCGGCTTGGGAGACTGGCTGCTGCTCAACTACGGCTTATCGAGCCAAATCGGTTTATCGTGGCTGCTGCTAGGACTGGTGCCCCCGGTTGTGCTGACCCTAATTTGCACCCGTCCAGCCCCCCAGCAGCGTCGCGCCAGCTATCCATTGGCCATCGCTACCCTGCTGTTTGCCGTGGTTTTATGCCTGGGATCTGCCACGACTCGCCCGGCAGGTCTAGGGATCGCCGCTTTACTCGCCGTATTGCTAACTGCCCTACGTCCGGGCGGCGCGATTGCCAGTTTAACCGTTGGGCTAGGGCTGGGATTTATCGCCAGCACCATTCAGGATCTGATTCCGGATGCACCTTTGCTAACAGGCGTGCAGTGGTACCCGATTGGAGCGATCGCCTGTGGACTGCTCTGGCTATCCTGGCGCGGGTTAAGTTACCGATCTCAGACGACTGCAGCCGAGGAGCAAACCCAATGGATCAATGCCTACCGAACCGCCTGCAATGGCTGGGGATTCGCCCTGTGCTTTGGGCTGCTGGTGCTGCTGAGCGGAGAACTGATTCTGCGCTACTTTAACGTGCGCGACTTTGAGCCGACCTATGCCTGGGCTGCAGGCGGTTTAGCCGTAGCCGGGCTGCTGAGAAGTGGGCGATCGCTTCACGGTTCGGCCTGGTTTGCCATCGGCT
>JBCDFX010000265.1:0-5982 GCA_039177155.1 Cyanobacteria bacterium P01_H01_bin.119 | reverse complement strand
CCCTAGAGCTGTTTGCGGCGGTAATGCTGCTGTTCTGGTACGTGCTGCGAATTGTGCTGGCGTCCCGTCGATAGAAAGCCTATACAATCATGTGACTACCGCCCCGTCGTCGATCGCCGGCACCGCTTAGGCTGCCGTCTGGATTGGCTGCAACGGCATGAACCCCGCCAAAAAACATATTGCGCTGTCGCCACCAGAGCCATTGTTTGACCGGCCAGTCTGCGGTGGCCTCGATAGCAGAGCGGTTAAATCCAGGTTCTAGGTTAAAGACCTGCTGCTCCCAGTGAATGCGCGGGGCAGCCACCGCTTCAGCAAGGGGCATATGAAAGTCCACCATATTAGAGACCACCTGCAAGATCGCGGTGCGAATTCGGTTAGAGCCGCCCGAGCCCAGGGCGATCGCAGCCTGATCGTCTTTTAGCACTAGGGTAGGAGCCATCATCGATGACATGCGCCGGTTGGGCTGCCACTGGTGAAATCCCTGGGGGTTGAGATCGGCTTCTCCCAGCATGTTATTCACCATAATTTGTGTCCCTGGGATTACATAGGTCGAGCCCTCTCCGTTGGAGGTGGTGACGCTGGCGGCATTGCCCTCGTGGTCAATCACGCTGACGTGGGTGGTGCTGCCCCATTTATTGACCCGCTGGGACACCGCTTGATAAAACGCCTGCCGGTACGGAGCGCAGTGCTCGGCAGAGAGAAAGGACTCGGCAATATTGGCCTGATGTAGGCGGGTATCCAATCCGTCGTTGCGGGCCTGATTGGTTAGCCCCATGGCGTTTACCAGAATACCCAGGTGGGCTGCGCTGCCGGGTGCTACTGCACTCAGGTTAGCTTGCTCTAGCAAACCCAGGGTAAAGGCAATCAGCGCCCCGCCTGAACTGGGCGGCGGATTGGTAAGCAGGGTAGTCCCTCGGTAATTAACGCGCAGGGGCGATCGCTCAATCACCCGGTAGCCGTCAAAATCCGCCTGAGTCAGATAGCCTCCACTTGCGCAGGCTTGGACAATCTGTTGCGCAAACTCGCCGCGATAGAACGCCGCGGTTCCGGTTTCGGCCAGTTGCAGTAGCGCTTCAGCCATCTCCGGCATTGCCAGCGTGTCCCCAGCCTTAAGCAATGTGCCTTTTGGCGCGTAGATCGCTCGGGCAGAGGCGTTGGCCGTCAAAATTGGCTCCAAGATAGTGAAGCAGTAGGCCCGAAATTCATCCACTGTAGCGCCTGTTTTCGCTAGCTCAATGGCGGGCTCGACTAGGGTACTAAACGGCAGCCGCCCCAGCTTTTTGTGGATATGGATTAACCCGGCCACCATACCGGGAGTCGCCATCGATCCCAGACCGACGTGAAATTCCTGCACCGTATCGCCAAAATCGGCGTTGATCGGGTAAAAATCTACCTTCCCTTCTATTTGCTGGCGGCAGGGGGTTTGGGTAAAAAAATCAAACAGGGTGTCTTCTCCCTCGGCGCTGTGGGCCAGCAAAAAGCCGCCGCCGCCAAGGGATGTCAGCATCGGCTCCACCACGCAGGCCGCTAACACAGCCGCGATCGCGCTATCGAAGGCGTTGCCCCCTGCCGCTAAAATTTGGGCACCTGCCGCTGTGGCTTTGGGATGTCCAGCAGCGATCGCGCCCCGTTTTTGATCGCCCCATTTTTGATTACTAGAGCCGGTGAATTGAGCCGATACCTGTTCTGACGACATGGACTACCCTTTACCCCGTTTAAAATCTATCCCCACCCCCCGTATTTAATTCCTAGAAAGCAGGTGCTAAATTGTAAGCCTAGCGCCAATAAAACGCATCAAAACACTATTTATTTGACGGCGGTAGCGCTATTATTTGCACCACAACTGTGCTGTGGAAAGTTTCAGCCTGGCCAGAATCAGGGTATTTTTGCCCTTCGATTTAGGTTTCAAAAAAGTTTTAAATTCTCTTTAATTTCAGATTGACACTACAATTCCAAAGAATTTTATTAAATCGGCTTTTTGAGTCAAAGATTGGCTTGATTTAATCAATTCTTTGGATTAATTTTTGCCCTACTCATTAGATTGCCCATGAAACGTTACATTTTTTGCTCAGTTTTGCTGGGCGCGATTGCCCTTGGCGGATGTGCTCAAGAATCATCTACCCCAGCCCCGGAGCCAACCGATGATGTCCAAGCCGATGGCGCTGCCAGCTCCGAGGACGGCGTCGGCACCCTAGCGGTGCGGGCCAACGGCGAAGATTTTGTCCGTCAGGGATTTGTCTCCAAGGACGGCTGGCAGATTGACTTTGAGCATGTGTATGTCAATGTGGCTGAAGTCACCGCCTACCAGAGCGACCCGCCGTTTGATGCAGAGGCGGAAACGGTGCCTAGTGCTGCGGTCGAAGCGGAACTGGTGAGCGATGTGACAACCGTTGACTTGGCTGAAGGGGATGAAGCGGCTGATCCCATCCTGTTAGTCGAAACTGAAGCGCCGGCAGGACGATACAACGCCCTTGGCTGGAAGCTGGTTCCGGCAGAAGACGGTCCAGCAGCGGGTCAAACCGTGAAGCTGATCGGAACCGCCGAAAAGGATGGCGAAGCTGTGAACTTCACACTCAGTGTTGATCAGCCTTACACCTATGTCTGCGGTGACTTTGTAGGGGATGAACGTAAAGGCATTCTGGAAGCTGGGAATATGGCTGATTTGGAAGCTACCTTCCACTTTGACCATATCTTTGGGGATGCAGAAGCCCCCGCCGATGATGAGATTAATACCGGAGCCTTGGGGTTTGATCCATTGGCGGCATTGGCAGACGGCAATCAGCTTGAAGTCTCCCTGGCCGACTTGTCGGAGCAGCTCGATCCTGCGGACTACGCGTTGCTGGAGAAGTCTCTGATTAGTTTGGGGCATGTGGGAGAAGGGCACTGCGCCGAGCTAGAGGCAACACCAGAAGCTGAAGCCGAGGCAGAATAGGCCGATCACGCTTGAAACGGGTGTCTAGCACACCCGTCATATTTGACTCATGTTTGACCGACGGGATTAGGTATCGGGATTGATGACACCGGGATTAAATCACAATGTACTTTGGCGCGATCGCATCAACGCGATCGCTGGTTTGACCGTTGGGATCGCCGGATCCACTTTGCTAGGAACCGCGCCTCCTGTATTGGCCCACGGCGTGGTGGTTGAACACAGCATCACCCAGACTATCCGCATTCAGGCCAGCTACGACACGGGTGAACCGATGGCTGAGGCCCAAGTGAATGTCTATGCCCCTGATGCCCCCCAGGAGGTCTGGACAACGGGGACGACGGATAGCGACGGTGTGTTTACCTTTACGCCGGATGCCGAACGGCTGGGCAATTGGGAAGTTCAGGTGCGGCAGGCAGGGCACGGAGACATTACCGTGATTCCTCTCCAGGCTGAGGATCTAGCTGGGCAGACCGGGCAGACTGAGCAGACTGGGCAAAGCGAGCAGACCGGGCAGATCGCCGCAGGTGAATCCAGCAGCTACAGCCCAGCCCAAATGGTTGTGATGGGGGCTGCAGGGGTCTGGGGCTTTGTGGGCACCGCCCTATTTTTCTGGCGGAGGTCGGCTTAGATGCATATTGCCGACGGCATTTTACCCGCTTATGTGGCGATCGCAGGCTACGCGGGCACTGGCCTCGTGACCTGGATTAGCCTGCGGAAAATCCATCAGATGCCGACTCCTGAAGCCGAAATTCCCAAAGCGTCTCTATTGACCGCCGCTTTTTTTGTGGCTTCTTGGATTCATATCCCGGTGCCACCCACCAGTGTGCATTTAATTTTGAACGGACTGCTGGGCACCGTGCTGGGCTATTTTGCGTTTCCGGCGATTTTGATTGGCCTATTGTTTCAGGCCATTATGTTTCAGCATGGGGGGCTGTCAACCCTGGGAATTAATGCCTTAATGATGGGGATTCCGGCGATCGCGGCCCACGGCATTTTTCAACTGCGCCATCGGTTTAGAGGTCTGCCGGCCTGGAGTCTGGGGCTGTTTGGCTTTAGCGCAGGGGCCATTGGCATCGGGCTGGCGGTGGTGATCTTTTTTGGGCTGTTGGTGACCCACCTGCCTAGTAATTTGGATGCTCAAAGCGAGGTAGCGGCTGTGGCTGGGCTAAGTTTGGCCCATATTCCGGTGATTTTGCTAGAAGGACTGTTTACAGGGCTGCTGGTCACCTTTTTGCACCGGGTGAAGCCTGAGCTACTGCCGTCGCGATGAAACTAGGACTCGATCAGTTTGCCCATGTGGATTCCCCCTTGCACCGCTGGGCACCGACGCTAAAGCTAGTGGGCCTGGGGGCGCTAATTTTTGCCTTCTCTAGCGTGCAAATCCTGGTGCTGCTGCCCGCAATGGGAATTGCAACAGGAATTTTATTTAAACTGTCTAATCTGCCTATGGGGTTTTGGTGGCAGCGGCTGCGGCTGCCGGGGTTATTTTTACTGGGGCTGGTGGTTGCGCTGCCGTTTCTAACCGGAGAGAGCGTGATTGTTCAGTGGGGGATTTTGCGCCTCACCTGGGAGGGGCTGCTGGCGGTGGCCCTAATTGCTGGGCGATTTGTGTGCATTTTAACCCTGGGGCTGATTTTATTTGGCACGGCCCCGTTTCTAGAGACCATTGCGGCCCTGCGCCGCCTCGGTCTGCCCCCAATCTTGGCGGATATGATTTTGCTCTCTTACCGCTATATCTACGAAGTTGGCGACTACTTTCAAACCATGAAAAAATCGGTGCGGCTGCGGGGATTTCGCGGCGATCGCCCCAATATAGCTACCCTCAGAACCCTATCGTCGTTGGCGGGCAGCCTTATTATCCGCAGCTACGAACAGGCCGAGCAGGTATATAAGGCAATGGTAATGCGGGGCTACGGACAGCCCCAGCGCACGGCCAAACGCGATCGCCTGCGCCCCCAAGACTGGTGGCTGTTAGGGACAACCGTTGGAGTTGCGATCGCCTTAGTTGTCGCTCAAATCTGGATTGGAGGGCGGTGATCCAACCCAGATGGAGTGCCTAATCAATCGATCGCACCGAAGCTTGATCGCCCTTGACTTCACCCACCAAAATTTGGGTAGCAACCCCCGCAAAGATGCCGTTTTCCAGCACGCCCGGAATATTGTTTAGGGTTTTCTCTAGCTCAACGGGATCGTCAATGCCGCTGGCAAATTTCACATCCACAATCAAATTGCCGTTATCTGAGACCACTGGCCCCGCTTTCTTAACGCCCATCCGCAGGGTGGGTTCGCCGCCCAAAGCCTGAATCTTGCCCATCACTGGGGTCATTGCCATCGGCACCACTTCTACCGGCAGTAAAAATGTGGTGCCCAGCTTATCGGTCAGCTTGCCGCTGTCCACTACCACAATAAATTTCTCTGCTAGGGAATCCACAATTTTTTCTTGGGTGTGGGCTGCGCCGCCCCCTTTGATCAAATTTTTCTGAGGGTCTACTTCGTCGGCCCCGTCAATTGCCACGTCAATGCGAGTCACTTCATCTAGGGAGACTAGGGGAATACCGTAGTCACGGGCCAGCACAATGGACTGAAACGAAGTGGGGATGCCTTTCACATCCTTTAAATCACCCGACTTAAGACGCTCTCCAATAAACTGAATGGCAAAAGCAGTGGTTGAGCCCGTTCCCAGCCCCACAATCGATCCAGACTCCACTTGGTTGGCGGCGGCGCGGCCCACCTCTTGCTTCATAAGTTTGACGGCATCTGACATAGCATTCCTCCTATCGCTTTGGGCCCCTTGTTGACAGCGCCAGCATCGCTGGGACAGTCTAGCCTGCCCGCAGTCTTTGCCCTAGCAGGACTGATGACTGTCAAAAACTGCCGTCTCTAGCATGACCCAAAGTGTGCCATTGAGAAAACCGGCGAGAATTCTTTTTGGCCCATCTTTTTCTTAGGATTGGTTTAACTTAGGCCGCTGGGCTATCGGGCTAGAATTTTGGCATCGCATTGCACAACGCGGCAGCAAATGATGGGCAATAGTTTCGGCAGATTTAAGT
>JBCDFX010000264.1:0-6031 GCA_039177155.1 Cyanobacteria bacterium P01_H01_bin.119 | reverse complement strand
ACAGGGCTAGTTTTTCATAGCTGGGATGAATAATTAGCGTATGCAAATCGCAGAGATTGGCAAAATCTTGCTGCATTTGTCTCAGCGTCTGTTGGGCGTCTCGGAGGAAGGCACTCTGACAACGTTCTCGATAGGCGCTGTCGATCATCCAACTGCGAATAAACACCGCTCGGCAGTCTTGATCTTTTGGCAGTGCCAGCTCAAAGGGATCGACTTCGGTCATGGCGCTCAGGTGGAGAGCCTTGTTGGGTGAATTAAAGAAATTCTTTTCAGACTTGCGCCGGGTCGGATAGAGCAGATAAAACCCCACCGGATTGAGATTGTCCTGCCGGCGCAATACTCGCATGCCCTGGCTATACTGGGCGGCCCACTGACGCAGCAGCTCGGCAATGCGAAAGGGGACAGCTTCAGCGTTGCGGTTCATCCAGTTATAGTTGGTTGCTAGCAGGGTTGCTACGGGAATAGCGTCGCAGCGGGGGTCAAAGTCATCGGGTTCAACTGCCGCCAGCGGGGGTTGGGTTTCCGCGTTTTGCAGCTCAGGCAGCGGCGCGATCGCCAGGTTCAAAGTATTGCCATCAAAGATTTTGCGCACCAGCCCCAGGGCAACTAATTTATCAATCATCATGCCGGCGGAGCGATCAGAGCCGCGATCGCGATCGCGATAAAACAGCTCTGCCGCCTCCCGGCACGTACAGCCCATCCATCCATCCGGGATAGATAGCTCTGATAGGGGTTTTACCCGGTGAGCTTGGGCACGATGCTGCTTCAGCAATAGATAGGCCCACAGTTGGACAAAGCACTCGGCTCGGCGGCGGGTTAGCCCAACCCGGCCCATCAGCTGGGTAACGTGAGCCTGCTGCACAGATTTAGGAATCCACTGATCAAGCTGGTCTGGAACAATCATAGGGTTTGGCGGTTATTGGCGCAGACTACGGGAGGCACGGTTTGGCGCTTACCTACCTAGACGGGCATGGCTCAAACGCATTTATAGAAGGCCTTGGGCTGCGGCTTTACTGTAGCGGTTCCCTCAGCCAGCAACCCCAGGGAGGCCGCCAGTCTGTCAACTGTCCTTAAAAACTTCGAGTCAACTTCGCTCTACTTCGAGTCGCTGCATCATCCTACGGCCTAATCAGCCCCACTCATTGCGGCCTCACCCACTCGTTTTAGAAACTGGCATTGACAACAGAACCACACTCACCTGAGTCCCATGCCAACTAAAAAATCGACCCGACAGGAGTACGCCATGGACAACAGCAACAACAGCGTTCACAGCAGCGCCTGGATTGCCCAAGCCTGAATTTCTTTTGCCCTTGCGCTGAGCGCCACCGCAATGGGTCTGCTGTATGTGCCCCTTAACACTTGGGCAAAAGCCTATTTAGCTATCAGCACTACCTTTGCCATTAGCTCCACCATTAGTCTGTCTAAGACCACTCGCGATTTGCACGAGTCTCGCAAGGTGATTGCCCGGGTAGACGAGGCCCGAATCGAGAGGCTGCTGGCAGAGCACGACACCCTTAATGCTCGTTAAAGGAACCGGCTGAATTCTGAATGCTAGGCTAAAAGGGAGCATTTACGATTTGTTGCGATTGCCCTCGATTCAAACCCTCCCCACCGACGTTGTGCATTTAATTGCCGCTGGAGAAGTGATTGATTCTCCGGCAGCAGTCGTGCGTGAACTGATTGAAAACGCCGTTGACGCCTGGGCGACCCGCATTACGATTAGCCTGTGGCCTGAGCAGTGGCGACTGCGGGTAAGCGACAACGGCTTTGGGATGGCGATCGCCGATTTACAGCAGGCCGCATCGCCCCACAGCACCAGCAAAATTAATACCAGCGACGACCTTTGGCGAATCTCTAGCCTAGGATTTCGCGGCGAGGCTCTGCACAGCCTAAGCCAGCTGGCTGCCCTCGAAATTTGTAGTCGGCCCCAGATCGAGACTGCGGAGTCCGGTTGGCGAGTACGCTATGACGACCACGGCAATCCGGCGGTCTGTGAATCGGTGGCGATCGCTCCCGGCAGCGTAGTTACCGTCAACAACTTGTTTGAGCGCTGGCCCGCTCGCCGGGCCGGACTGCCGGCAATTCCCCAGCAGCTTCGGGCGATTCAGCAAGTGATTCAGCAGATGGCCCTCTGCCATTCCCAAATTACTTGGCAAGTAGAACTGCGCGATCGCCCGTGGTTTCAGCTTTGGTCTGGAGACAGTGCCCAGACGATTCTGCCCCAGGTGCTGCCCAGCGTTGCCCTGAGCGATCTGCGAGGGGTAAATGTTGAAGACTTGTCTCTGGTTATCGGCCTGCCCGATCGCTGCCATCGCCGTCGCCCCGACTGGGTACAGCTTGCTCTGAACGGTCGTCCGATTCACTCTGCCCCGCTGCAGCAGTCGGTGATTAATGGGTTTCGGCGATCGCTGCCCCGCGATCGCTTTCCGGTGTGCTTTTTGCACCTGCATGCTAGCCCCGACGAAATCGACTGGAATCGCCATCCTGCCAAGTCCGAAATTTATCTGCACCATCTCGATCAATGGCAGCAGCGCATTGTTGCGGCCATTGATACCGCCCTGCAAACTCAGCCGGAGAGCTGGCACACAGAGCGCGATCGCCGCAGTGAGGCCCTGGTAAAAACCGCCGAGCGCAAAGGGGTTTACAGCGGCAGCCGGCAAATCGGCGGCAGTGGCGTTGGGCCGCTGGGAGAGCTAAAGGCAATTGCCCAGGTCCACAACACCTATATTCTGGCGGAAAGCCCCTCCGGCGTTTGTCTGGTAGAACAGCATATTGCCCACGAGCGCGTTTTATTTGAGCAGCTCGAAGAGCGCTGGCAAATGGTGAGCCAAGATCCCCCGATGATTTTGGATCGGCTATCGGCAGCACAGGTTACTCAGCTAGAGCGGCTGGGCTTAGAGATTGAGCTGTTTGGCGAAAATCTTTGGGCGGTGCGATCGCTGCCCGAACCCCTGGTAAATCGAGAGGATCGAGCAGACGCCCTGCGGGAGCTAAGCCTGGGCGGTGACTTACAATCGGCTCTGGTGGCAACCGCCTGCCGCACCGCCATTCGCAACGGCACCCCCCAAGAGTTGCCCCAACTGCAAACCTTGCTTAACCAGTGGCAGCGCACCCGCAATCCGCACACCTGTCCCCACGGTCGCCCCATCTGCCTGCGATTAGAAGAGTCGAGCCTATCGCGCTATTTTCGGCGACACTGGGTCATCGGCAAAAGCCACGGCATTTAAAGGAAGCGATTAGGTCTAAATGGGCAACCCAAATAAGGCAACCTATTCTGCCGCGGATATTGTTAACTATTACGCCCAACTGGACTGGCTACAGCCTGCCGAGGCTGCTATTTTAGAACGGCTTCAGCCCCAGCTTTCAAATATGAAAATGCTGGATATGGGCGTCGGCGGGGGCCGCACAACGCTTCATTTTGCCCCCCTAGTTGAGACATATACCGGCATTGACTATTCACCCAAGATGATTGCGGCATGCCAAGATCGGTTTAAGAGTGCTGAATATTCTCCCAGCTTTAAAGTCTGCGATGGGCGAAATATGAGTCAATTTGAAACTCATTCATTTGACTTTATTTTGTTTAGCTATAACGGCATTGACTACGTTTCCCATGGCGATCGCCTAAAGATTTTGTCAGAAATCAAGCGAGTCGGCAAACCAAACGGCTACTTTGTGTTTTCTAGCCATAATCTTCAAGCCTTAGAGCAAGAGCTGAGCTGGCGAAAACATCTTAGCCGTAATCCTTTAAATACCTATGCTAGTTTCGTGGCGCTAGGTTTATTTTGGCTATTCAACCCTTCATTGAATCGACAATCCATCGTTAATGCTGATTATCTGATTGTCCGCGATGACTCCCATCTATTTCGACTAAAAACATACTATATTCGAGCTGCGCAGCAGCTTAAGCAGCTATCTCAACACTTTAGCCCCTTAGAAGTTTATCCCTGGAGAAGTCAGACAGGTGTTTTAGACCCCAATGATTCTTCTATGGAAGCAAACCTGTGGCTTTATTATCTATGTCAAATCAAGGCCGATGCAGAACCATAGCTTATCCAAAGTGCTGTGCCCTTTTTTGCACTCGCCCGTTTCATCAATCAACAAAATTAAACTTTGACCATCAAGAATTTTTAGAATCGTCTCTAGCCGTCGCTGCCCAATGGAGGCGGCACTCCAGGGAGATACGCTCAGATAGAGTTGGCAGTACTGCTCCACAAAGCCAACGGTAGGCCGAGCCGATCGCGGGGCAGATATCGTCATCCATACAAATCAAAACATCTTCTATTCTGCTTTATCTCTCCTCAGAGTGACAGAAGAGGGATAGGGTGCAGCCTTAAGCTCACGGCTTAAGCTGGGCCACAGATAAATCAGTCCCGAAACCCAGGTTAAGACGACGGCCAGCCAAAATAGACTCTGACTGAGTGTGCTCCACAATGGATAGGCTTGATTCAAAGGCGCGATCAGCAACGCGATCGCCGCGATTTGGACAACGGTTTTGGCCTTGCCCCATAGATTAGCCCCCTGAACTCCTTGCGCTTGGAGATTAGGATTGACCCGCCAGCCTGCGATCGCCAGCTCCCTAAATAAAATCAAAAAAACTCCCCAGGCTGGAATCACGTTCATTTCTACCAGCGCCAGCAGCGGAGCAAACACCAGCAGTTTATCCACGAGGGGATCGAGAAATTTCCCTAAATCTGTTATCTGATTTAGCCGCCGTGCTAGATAACCATCTAGCCAGTCAGTTCCTGCGGCGATCAAAAATACCCCAGCTGCTATCCACTGATGGGTCTGCTCTGGCGAAGCTAATAGGTAAAGTACAGCGGGTGCCCCTAGCAGCCGCGAGAACGTAATCCAGGTGGGTAAATTTATTGTCATATCAACATTGTAGAAAACTCACGAACCCACCGCGATCGCAGTACCATAATGCCGAATATCCCCGGCAGCAGCACAAATACGCCAATCAGCCGGAGGGCCAAATCGCACCGCACAAAAAATAATCAACACAATTGCTAACCCAAAAGCCGACTCCAGCTCATATCGAACCAGATGGAAACTGTGGTGACCAATCCGCTTAGAGTAAACAACAGCCCTCGAAAGCCCAGTATCGCCCTTGGTAAGGCAACTAAAGACCCCATGATCAGAGCATTAACCACAACGGCAGCGATAAATAAACCAAAGACCAGACACTGTCTTAAGGCGTTGGGCATTGGTCAGCGTAGTTTTCAACTTCGATGCCAACCAAATAAGCCTTTCTTTCACTAGCGTTGGGGAAAGAAAACTCCGTTCTTATCTTTTCTAGAGCGAATTGGTCTAAAAGGCTATATCCCGTTGAGCCCAATATTTCAGGTTCGCCTTCAATGTCTCCAGAGGCAGCGACAATAACCCCTAGGCTGGCGTACTCACTCGGCGGATTGTTGAGACAGCCTGTCAAAAGGTAGGGGATCTTAATATTTTCAGGGTCTGATTTTTCATATCCAAGACCTGCGTTTTTTAATTCATCCGTCCATCCGCCTAAATAGGCAATAGCTTCAACTTGGCTAGTGCCAGCCTCGCTGTACTGGTAATAGCCAATATCTTCTAGCTTCTCAGCCAGGGTCAGTTCCCGATCATCGTCGTCATTAACCTGATCATTAGTATCTGAGTGGTTGGAATCATCTGAATTATCCGGGCGATCATCAGGGCGCCCTTGAGTCTCCGGTTGAGAGTCTAACGGGGTAGGGGCTTTAGCAGCTTGAGTCGGGGCTGGCTGAGGCTGCTGTTTGGGTTGAGCTTCAGGTATTTCCTCAGATTCAGAGCGTCCTTCTGATTGAGGCTGGGGTGGTTTGGGCAGTCGAACCACTTCAATGGTTTCGGCGTCTTCCGGCAGCGGCTCTGTTGCAACGTCTTCTTCAGGCTGGACCTCTGGTATCGGCACAAAAAACAGCACAGCGCCGTGGGCTGCGATGGACAGCAGCAGCATCGGAAAAAGAAAGGGCTTAAGCGATCGCGGCCAGCGCAAAGAATTCCCCATCAACTAAACCTTGATCTAAACCTT
>JBCDFX010000263.1:0-6057 GCA_039177155.1 Cyanobacteria bacterium P01_H01_bin.119 | reverse complement strand
GGCCGGGTCTTGGTCCATCAGCACGGTGAGGGGCTCGAAATTGTCTTGCCTCCCAAAGGATTTCGCCCCAGGCAACTCCGCTCTTGGCTCAATCTGCTGACCTTAGGGATTACTTTTAGCATCGCCTCTACCCTGGCAAGCTCGGTAGTCTGGTTGCCAGCCACTTTGCTGGGCTTTTGGACGGACACGGGGGTTATGCTGCTCCCCATCGTGTGGATTTTATCGAGTGCATTTAGCGTGGTGCTCGGCTTTACATCGCTTATTTTGGTGCCGACTCCCGCCAGCAATGCAATGCTGCGTCAGCTCCATATTCGCGTCGATCACCAGCATCTGGCGATTTATCGTCAGTCCAATATTTTGCTGCGGTTTCAGCGGCTTGTCTTTAAGGTTCACCGCGACGAAATTTCTCAGCTAATCTGGAATAAAACTGAGAGCACTCTAGAAATCCTAGCCACTGCTCGACGCTACGTCCTAAAGCGTCACAGGTTAGGGTTAAAGCCATCAGAGTTTAAGCAAGTGGTGGATATTCTCAGTGATAGCCTGGGTATCGATTGTCAGCGTGTCTCGTAGCAAATACAGTAATCCGCCGAAAGGAGATCGTGCCGCCACATCTACTTCCAAACTTACTCCTGACTCTCCTCCTCTTCAGTTTTCACCTCAGGAATAAAGTCTGGGCGCTCATTTCCCTCCCAGCCGGGGGGACGCTTTGCGTTGTACCAAGCGATAGAACCAATCCCCACTGCGGCAATAAAGCCTACGACATAAACCAAGGTGAAGTAAGGAATGCCTGAACCTTCGGCAGCAGCGCCCAAAACAATAGTCATCGTATCCTCCATTTTTCAAAAACTGCCGTCTATATCATGACCGCATCCAACGCTTTTGCTCTGGAAAAAACTCCCAGTTGCCAAATCGGATGTGATCTATCTAAGCAATGCTAGGGTGACGGCTTTGCTTTAAAGTCTACCCCTCCGATGCCCCTCCACTGGCCCCTTCATTGTTCGGTGGGGGAACAGGTGGGGGCGCGGGCGGTGCGGGTGGGGTTGGAGCAGGGGCTGGGGCCGGGCTGGGGGCCGGCGCGGGGGCCGGGTCGGCAGCAGGCGGCGCAGTATCGCCGCCACTGGGTGGCTCTGGATTGCTAGGCGGGGATGATTCTCCAGGTGTCGGATCAGAGACCGGATCGACGGAGCCATCTGAGGGTGAGCCGCCATCGGCTGGGGGGTCATTCCTGCCAGACTGGCCCGATGGGGGACGGCTACTACCGCTGCCAAAGCTGCCACTGTCACTAGAGCCATCGTCTGAAGAGGAAGCAGATGTCTCTTCGGCGGGAGACGTAGCCGTATCGGTAGTGGTTGCTTCACCCTCTTCAGCGTCGTCATCGCGAGCCGTGACGGTGCGGCCAGGCCGCACTGGATCAGCCTCAATGCTGCCCTGACGACCCGCCAGCCGAGGTAAGGGGGCAAAGTTTTCGACCGGAATTTCATCTACAAACTGGGAGACAAACTGCCGCCATGTGTAGGCGGCCGTACTGCTTGCCCCCCAGGTCGGGCTGCTGTCGTCGTTGCCGAGCCAAATACCCACCACAAGCTGGGGAATATAGCCAATAAACCAGAGATCGCGGTTACGCTCGGAGGTGCCCGTTTTACCGGCCACGGGGCGACCGATATTGGCTCTGCTGCCGGTTCCTCCCTGAACGACGCTCTGCAGCATCCAGGTCATAATAGCGGCGGTATCGGGATCAACGGCCTGCTGCCCGCCGACATTGGCTTCATAAATGACGTTACCTTGGCGATCGATAATGCGGCGAATGCTGTGAAAGTCAAAATGTTTGCCCCGGGTTGCCAGGGTGCCATAGGCGCTGGTGAGCTCTAGCAGGTTAACTTCTGAGGCGCCGAGGGCCATGGAGTAGGTCGGCACCAGCTCAGACTGGATTCCCATGCGCTGAGCCATCTTGACCACGGGGTCAAAGCCAACATCAATCAATACCTTGACCGCCACAATATTGATGGATGAGGTTAGGGCGCTCCGCATGGTAACCGCACCGCTGTAGCTTTCACCGTAGTTTTTGGGTTCGTAGCCGTCTACGACGAACTTAGCGTCAGTGTAGGATTTATACGGTGAAAACCCGGCAGCGATCGCCGTGGTATACACAAACGCTTTAAAGGTAGAGCCTGGCTGACGCTGAGCTTGATAGGCACGGTTAAACTGGCTTTCATTAAAATCATTGCCGCCCACCATGGCCTGAATTTCGCCCGTGCGGGGATCGATGGCCACCAGGGAGGCTTGCCCAAAACGCTGGCGGGGACCAATTTCAGTAATGGTGTCGCTAATGGTTTGTTCCGCCATTTTCTGACGGGAAATATTTAAGGTTGTCTCGATCCGCAATCCTCCCGCCTCTAACTGCTCCGGCGTTAAAATCTGGGCGAGCTGCTGCTGCACATAAATGGTGAAATAGGGGAATTCGCTATATAAAAATTTGGGCTCTTTGGGGGTTATTGCAACATCAGCGCTCCTAGCAATCTGCGCCTGAGAGGCCGAGATATTGCCGTTCTCCAGCATGCGGTTGATCACCAAATTCCGCTGACGACGGGCAGCACTGGGGTTAACCAAAGGAGAGTAAAGGCTGGGAGCGGGCGCCATCCCGGCAATCATGGCTGATTCGGCCAGGGTCAGCTGATCGACAGTTTTACCAAAATAAACCCAGGCTGCATCGGCAACGCCGTAAGCGCCCGCTCCCAAATAGACCAGGTTTAAATAACGCTCCAGAATATCTGCTTTTTCAAGCTCCTGCTCAATTTTGATAGCAAGGAGAGCCTCTCTAATTTTGCGCTGGAGGCTCCGCTCCTGATCTAAAAAAACAATTCGGGCGAGCTGCTGGGTAATGGTGCTAGCCCCTTCAACCACTTGTCGTTCGCGGAAATTTGTTAGGGTTGCGCGGGCGATCGATTGATAATCGACGCCCTCATGCTCATAAAATCGCTGATCTTCCGCCGCAATAAATGCCTCTAATAGAGGCCTGGGCAGATCGTCATACTCTACTTTTTGTCGCGTAGCGGGCCCAATCTTCTGAAGGATGGTGCCGTCTGAAGCGATCAAAGTCATGGTCCCGTCGCGCTCAAACGTGCTAACGGGGGCAATATCGGGCAAATCGGCAACGGTATTTTCCCAAATACGGTAGCCTCGAGTGCCTATGCTGGCCGCGCTAGATCCTAGCAGCAAGATCACCCAAAATAAGGGGCGGAAGTATAACGGACGGCGGTAGGGCGGCCTGGGTAGGGGACGGCGTTTGCGGGGTTGAGGGTGAATAGCGTTAGCTTTGAGCCGAGCATTTCCCGGTTGAGAGACCGGCCTTTGCTTACCGGGTGATGGGTGAGTATCAGAGTGCGTGGAGTGGGTATGGGAAACCGTCGTTTGCGGTTGAGGCCAAACAGGCTGACGCGTCAGTCGCTTGAGTCTTGAAAACAGGTTTGCCACAGGCGATCCTCTACTACCTTGAATGCCTATCGTCGCATGCTCCCAGCCGTGCAGCCATAAGCAACGCCAGTATCAGCGAGCTCTGGCACCATCCAGCTTGCTTGATCGGCCAGCCTGCTTGATGAGATGTCCAGAAGACCTTGGTTTCACCAGCAGTCCAGCTGGCAATCTAGCCAGCAGCTTGGCCCTATCCGGACTGACGACCATAAGCCGTCTGCGAACTGGCCAAAATAAAACTTTGCTCCCGCTCGGGCCGCAAAGGTTCCTCGTAATTTATCAGGAATTTACATGCTTTTCAAAGCGTCGTCTATTTATTGATTAAATGATGCACCAGAAAAATCCTGCTATTTCCGCTAATTTGGCATTGCCGCCCGCACTCAAATTAGCTCGGCAATGCCGCTGGCCGAGTTCAGCCGATTAGACTCCGGCATGTCCCAGGGCAAGGGCCGCAACCAGCATACCCAATACCAAAAAAGGCTGGGCACTGGCCTGATATTTAACGTCATTTTCCAGTGGGGCTCTCAGAAAATACATGTCCTGGAAGGTAATTTGCGGAATAATCAGCAGAATCAACAGCACGGCATACAGATTTTGATGGATACCCATTAAATAAGCGGCGATACCGCCCTGGAATACGTCAATCATCAGGACGCAAATCCAGGCGGCAGTGGTAATGCCAAACATAACCGGCAGGGACTGGAGACCGAGTTGGCGATCGCCCTCTATACTCTTAAAGTCATTTACCACGGCGATACCTAGCCCGGCCAAACTGTAAAACAGCGTCAGTACCACAATGGTGGCGTTGAGTTCGCCAAACAGCGCGTGGCCTGCCCACCAGGGCAGCGCAATATAGCTCGCGCCTAGGGCATAGTTGCCGAGCCAGCCGTTTTGCTTCAGCTTAAGGGGCGGCGCTGAATAGATATAGGACAGCAGAGAGCCTCCGATAGCAAGGGCTGTAAGGGTCGGAAAGTCATGGCCGGCCCACCGATCCAACCCGTAGGCAACGGCGACCCCTGCCACCAGCAGAACCAGAATTTGCGCCACAACCTGCGGAATAGAAATCGCGCCAGAGGGAATCGGCCGGTAAGGTTCATTGATGGCGTCAATCTCGCGATCGTAAAAATCGTTTAGGGTCTGAGTATAGCCTGCCATCAACGGCCCAGACAGCAGCATACAGGCGGCTGCGATTAAGACTGACTCTAGGCTCCACACGTAGCGTCCCGAGGAGGCCGCACCGCACACCACTCCCCAGATCAGAGGCACCCAGGTAATAGGCTTCATTAACTGCAGGCGGATCTTCCAAATGGAGGTTTCGCCGCTGTCGGCACCCTTCATCCCCAAGAGCTGGCGGGTTTTGCCCTGCTTAGAGGCCGCTTTAGAGGGTGTATCGGCGATCGCAGCGGGTTGTTCAGTATCGGGTTGGGAAGCTGATTCAGACATGATGAACACGCAGATGACGGCAAGGGTGAACGGATAAACAAGATGGGGCCTTGTAAAACTGAGCCTGACAAACAAATCTCAGCCTGCACTTGATTTATCGTTACACGATTTTTACGTCCTGGATCAATTCCGATGCCAGATCCCCTCGCCCGCTGGGCCAGAAGCGGATCATTCAATTCAGAAGCTGATAATTAAATATTGATCTTGGAACTTAGCCCCCTGAACGGGTTTGCCTGCCAGGCTGGGCGGCACAAGGATATTTCGGCGCTGATCGCCCGCTTCAATGGTCACCTCTGGGCCATTTTGGGTGAGTTTGACCTGTTTTTTGGTAAATCCAGGGAGAAACAGTCGTACGGTACTGCTGGCAAGATCGATGGTGACAGAACGGGGCGCAGTCCTAGCCTGGCCCAAATCCGGCAGGGCAGCCACGAGCGGCTCCCAGTTGCGGTCTGCCATTGGGGGCAAGGCCGTGACAGAGAGCGGTTTAAATGCCGATGAGTCAATGGAATTGCCTGCCATTGGCGTAACTAACACGCCGCCGACGGTCAGCCCAACCTGCTGAGCGCTGCCCCAGAGATACTGGGCGGTGACCACCGAGACCGGATCGGCGGTGGTGACCAAAAAGGCAGCCACACGATTGGGGTCGTTGACGGCTTCGCGTCCGCTGCCGAGGAGATCGTTCATCTGATCTGCCGGCTGGTTCAGCACATCCCCTGACCAGTTAACGCTAAGCACCGTGCTGGCGACGGGCTGAATAAACGGCGACAGCGCCTTGCCCAAATCAGAATCTTGAAATACTTTGCGAAAGCGCCGGGTGTACCAGCTTAAAATTTCGGGCATCCCCCACATGCGCAGGGTGGTGAGCCCTCCGGGCCCGTCGTAGACGATGACATCGTAGGCATTTGCACTGTCCCACTCTCGGATAGCGTTGAGCGCCAGGGCGCTGTCCATACCGGGTAAAACGCCCAGCTCTTCGCTGTAAACCGCCTTAAAGAAAGGGGTCCGGAGGTATTGTGCTTCTAGTGATTTGACCTGATCCCAACTGGCTGAGAGCAGCGCTGCAGATTGGAGCTGCACCGCCGAAAGCTGAGGCTCGATCGGCTGAGGCTGGGGGCCAATTTCTTGGCCGAGTAGGTAGGCAACGGC
>JBCDFX010000262.1:0-6105 GCA_039177155.1 Cyanobacteria bacterium P01_H01_bin.119 | reverse complement strand
CATCAACTCCTGAGCTAATGCACCTGGCTGAGCAAGGTGGCAGCTTCGACTTCTGGCACGCAGAACCTGACCTCTACACGCCTCAAGACGGAGAACCCATTACATGGTCGTAAAAGGCAGTATTGTCCTGGTCAATTTTCCTTTCACAGATCTCAGTCAAACCAAACTCCGTCCCGCCATTATTCTATGGGTTGACCCAGCCGGAAATGATGTTATCGTCTGTGCAATCACATCTCAAAAAACTGACCAGATTTTTGACGGCGAACTACTGTTGGATTCTACCGACCCAGAATTTCCTAAAACAGGTCTGCGCGTAACCTCAAAAGCCAGAATTACTCGCATCGCTACTCTCAACCGCCAATTAGTTGTCAGAAAACTTGGTGACTTAAGTGAGCAGCACTACCAGCAGTTAAATGCCCTCATGATTCAAGCCTTTCAGCTTGCTTAACGCATAAATTCAGGCCGCCAGCTTTATCAGCTCCTCCTCCAACTCGACGCCCTTATCCTGCAAGCCTACGGCTTTGGCCCCAACGACAATCGCCTCGAAAAACTCCTTGCCCTCAATCTAGATTTTGCCGAGAAAGAGAAGCATGACGAACCTGCTGTCGGCCCTGGAGATTCCACTAAGGATCCCCCTCAATTCCCCTTGAAAAGGGGGAAATCTTTGCATAGCGGAAAATTTGAAAGAACCCCCTTTTGAAGGGGGCAGCGATAGCGGGGGATCCCATTCAATAATCCACCCCAATCTGCCGGCGATAGCGAACTCACCGACGATTACATCGTGATTCGCTTATGGCGGATTTTATTTCACCCTTTGCGATAAGAGTACTTGGGCTCGCGATCGCCCCTATGTTCCTAGCTCAATTTGCCGCGATCGCAAACAGGCCAGACAGTAGAGAATCCTGCCTACGGCAAAGCTGAAGGGATAAGACTCCTCAGGATTTAAGACTTTTGGATTTTGGCGCATCGCTTAATCCTTATCTATAGATTCTGAGATATTCTGGGCTCAAAGTGACTCGTATAACCCAGTGCTATGACCGCGCGGCAGCCCATTCGCAACTGTCAACCTGACGAGATGCCCCTGATGGGCCTCAAAGAATGCACCAATAACTACGGTGTAACGCAATCAGCGGACGAGCCTGGCGACCCCTATGATCCCAACCATGAATGGCCCAATAACTGCCTATCGATTTATACCATTGCCTACACCTGCGGCAAAATAGGCCGTCAAGGCGAAACGCTAGACCATAACCACGATCCAGATGAAATCGATCGCTGTCAACAGTGGGCCATGGCCGCTGCCGAAATTATGGACGGCATCGAAGTTGGTCTGGGCAGCGAGGCCAGTGACGTCTTTTTTACGCCGTTTTATATCGCCGCCAACCTCGATCAGCTTGTACCGGAGCAGTTGACGGAGGCATACCTTCGAGATGCTTTCGGCGGCACCATTTATCCACCGACAGAGATTAAAATTTCATCCCTGGATGATGGGCACTGCTGGGATCTGCTAGACGATGACTATGAGGGCTATGTAAAAGCCAAAGCTGAGGGGGATACAGAAACTTTAGCCGAATTTAGCCCCGATGAATGCGCCGAATTTGATCAAGGCATCGCCGCTTGGAACGCTTTAATTGACTGGTTTGGGCAGAATCAAGATTTGCATAGCCCATCACTAGTTGAAATTGGTGAGGAAGAGCTAAGCGACCATAATATGGGCTGCGTATTCCCCAGATTAATCGTTGGGCTAACGGCAGCGGGGAGTCTAGCTGGGGTGGCGGGTTACATCGTTCAAACTTAAATGCGTAAACCTAGAGTCTGCCGTAGCCTTACACCATCTCCATTAGTAGTAGTCAGGTTCAGATTCTGGCATGGCAAAGTTGGAGGAATCGTGGGCGAACCGCACAACATCCTCTTCTAAGCGGTGCAGTAGGTAAGGCTCGATTGCATCCGCATGGCGCAGGGCGGCTAGGTAACCGTCCAAATACAATCTAAGTTCATCGTAGTTGCGATAACCGCGATTCCACTGTTCGACCAGTGCATCGGTGATTCGTTGGTAGTAGCGAATGGCGCGAGCGTCTTGGAGCATTTTAAGCGGGGAATTAACTGCTTTAGAGCCAATAGGGTTAACCTGACGGGGCTTGAGCCGGTTAACGGTCATGGCTGGGCAATCAAATGGGTCGGGGTCTCTTTAATTGGATTTTAACAGGTTCACTTTCGCCTTTATAGCGTTGTATGGAGCGCTATTTGGACTGCCAAGCGATCGCTGCCCCAGATTTTGGGTTGGGCAGCGTTAGGGTAACTAGCGCCGCCAGGAGCACAAACCCCGTTGAGGTCCACAGGCAGCCCACTAATCCAAAAGTTTGAAAAATCAAGCCTGATAGAACGGTGCCGGCCAGCCGGCCACCTGCGTTTGCCATATAGTAAAACCCTACATTCAGCGCCACGTTGTCATCTTCGGTGTAGGCCAGCACAAGATAAGAGTGAACCGCCGAGTTAAAGGCGAAGATTACCCCAAAAATCATTAGCCCAACAATAATAGTCTGCCCAGCAGGTCGGCCCAGTTGGAGCGCGATCGCGATCGCCGCTGGAATAGCAGTTAATAAGCTGGTCCAAAAGCGAATGGTGCCGGCCTGGGGCGGCTTGCCTGAACCAAACCGCTTTAGCAGTGCTGGCGCGGCAGACTGTACAATGCCGTACCCTATCACCCAAAGCGCCATAAACCCGCCGACTTGTTCAAACCGCCAGTTGAGAGTGCCGTAGAGAAAAACCGGTAGCCCCACCACAAACCACACGTCTCGCGCCCCAAACAGAAAAAATCGCGCCGCTGAAAGACTATTAATCTCGGGGCTTTTGGAAAAAAGCTGGCGGAATTTTACCTTAGCTTTGATTTTGCCCATGCCCACTGGCAGCCAGGGACTGGAGCAGAGCACCAGCAGCAGCGCCCCCGCCATGATCAACAGCGCATTGACATAGCCAAATCGGCTGAGCAGCAGCCCGCCCAGAAAAAAGCCCACTCCCTTGAGGGCGTTTTTTGACCCCGTCAAAATCGCCACCCACTTAAACAGCGCTGACTGTGCCTCCTGGGGAATAACCAGTCGAATGGCGCTTTTAGAGCTCATTTTAGTTAAGTCTTTCGCAATGCCTGACACCGCCTGAGCCACCATGACATAGGGAACCGCTAAGGCGATCGCCCAGGTGTCACTCACTGGGGTCAGCATCAGCAGCGCCGCAACTTGCAGCCCAATACCGCCATACAGGGTCAGTTTGACCCCAAACTGCGACCCGATCCATCCCCCCAGCAAATTGGTGACAACGCCAAAAATCTCGTAGAACAAAAACAGCATGGCCACCTCAAAGGGCGTGTAGCCCAGGGTGTGAAAATACAGCAGCACCAGCATCCGTAGGGCACCATCGGTGATGGTAAAGCCCCAGTAGGCAGCGGTGACCAGGGCATAGTTACGAACACTGACTGAGTTCAACGGGGAAGATGCCATAGCGCTTACATTAAGACTGCAATTTTTCGGGCTAGCTCTGCCATGCGATTGGCATAGCCCCACTCGTTGTCATACCAAGCGAGAACCTTCACTTGAGTACCATCGACCACCGTGGTGGAGAGCGCATCAACGATGGCAGAGCGGGGGTCGTCTTTGTAGTCAATGGAAACCAAGGGGCGAGTTTCGTAGCCCAAAATGCCGCTTAGATGTCCCTCTGCTGCCGCCTTTAAAAGCTGGTTGACCTCCTCAGCAGTGGTAAGGCGAGCGACTTCAAATACGCAGTCTGTGAGCGATGCGTTTAGCAGCGGTACCCGCACTGCCAACCCATTGAGCTTGCCGTTCAGCTCAGGGTAGATGAGACCGATAGCCGTTGCCGATCCGGTCGTGGTGGGAATTAGCGACAGGCTTGTGGCCCGCGCCCGCCGCAAATCTTTGTGGGGAGCATCCACAATCGTTTGAGTATTGGTGTTGTCATGGATGGTGGTGATTACGCCGTGGCGGATGCCCAACCCCTCGTGGATAACTTTGACCACGGGGGCCAAACAGTTGGTCGTGCAGGAGGCAGCAGTCAGCAGATGGTGTTTGGCTGGCTCGTATTGACTATCGTTGATGCCGTAAACAATGTTTAGGGCACCGTCTTTTACCGGAGCGGCCACGATTACCTTGCTTACCCCGACTTTAAAGTAAGGATCAAGCACAGCGGGTGTGCGAAATTTGCCGGAACACTCCAGCACTAGTTCAACCCCCAAATCTGCCCAAGGGACTTCACCAGGGGTGCTGTGTTCGCTAAAGCTGAGAGCAGCCCCGTCGATTGTAATGCGATCGCACCCTGCTGATTCTACTGCCGGTGCCCAGCGGCCATGCACCGAGTCAAACTTCAGTAAGTGGGCAGCAGCGCTGCTGCCGCCCCTAACTTCATTGATATGAATAAACTCAAGCTGAGGCCAGCGCCACGCCGCCCGCAGGACCAGCCGCCCAATTCGTCCAAATCCGTTAATGCCGACTTTGACCATGCCGTTTTTATGCTGACTTTCTTCAAGCCCAAATTTATCAAATCAAATTTTATTGATTTGTGCAAGCTGAGAACACGCTTGCTCTCCAAAGCCAGTGTTATTTATATCGGGGACTTGTCGTCGCAAATCCGGGGTGGCAGCATCTGGCTAAAGCGTCTGATATCGGCTAAGTACTCCTCTAGCCATATAAATTGAGACAAATTTAGGCTGTAGTAAACCCATTTACCCTGCTGCCGCGATCGCAGAAGATTAGCGGATTTCAGGGTTTTTAAATGAAACGATAGCTTCGACTGGGCCACCGCCAAGCGATCGCAGAGATCACAGACGCAGAGTTCCTGATGACGCAACTGTTCAATCACCTGAAGCCGCCAAGGATCGGCTAGGGCTTTAAACCCGTTGGCAACGACGGTAGCATCAGTCTGTAGCGAGGTAGCCATCAACTTTAATTGGTCTATAGCGAATGGCATCAGTTTAACAGGCCCAACCGAACCGGCCCAGCGGTTAGCTGATCTGAACCTTACCGCGTTCCATGCCGCGCTCTATGGGGCAATGTAGCCACTGCCCCTCAATCTGGACCATCAGCCATCATCGAATCGTTGTTGCTATGGGGAGCAGTATTGCTAACGGGGAACAGTTGCAATAAGTCGCTACACTAAACAAATGACAGACTCCATTCTTGAGCTGCACAACCTTGCCAAGCGCTACAGCGATCGCGCACCTTACGCGGTGCAATCCGTTGACCTAGTCCTAAATCGAGGCGATATTTTAGGGCTGCTAGGGCCATCTGGATGCGGCAAAACCACGCTTTTGCGGCTAATTGCGGGCTTTGAGCATCCCCAGACGGGCACTATTAAGCTCGCTCAGCAAGAGGTCTGCGGCCCAACCTACTGGTTGCCCCCTGAGAAACGCGATATTGGGGTCGTTTTTCAAGATTATGCTCTGTTTCCCCATCTGACGGTCTTTAAAAATGTGGCTTTTGGCCTCAAGCACCTTGGACAAAAAGGCGAACGCGCAGACCAGCGAAAACACCGCGCCCGTGAAGTTCTCGAATTAGTCGGACTCTTAAAATTTGAGAACCGATATCCCCATGAACTCTCAGGCGGTCAGCAGCAGCGAGTTGCGCTGGCCAGGGCGCTTGCGCCGCAGCCGTCGCTAATTCTATTAGATGAACCTTTTAGCAACTTAGATGTTCAGGTGCGGCTGCATCTGCGCCAAGAAGTCCGCAGCATTCTTAAAACGGTGGGCGCATCAGGAATATTTGTCACCCACGACCAAGAAGAGGCGCTTGCCATTTCCGATTGCTTAGCGGTTATGCGGGAAGGATGCATCGAACAGGTTGACACCCCAGAGATCGTTTATCGTCAACCCCAGTCCAGATTTGTTGCTGAATTTGTGACCCAGGCAAACTTTATTCCTGCTCGCTATCAGGGTAAGGAGTGGCATACCGAAGTTGGAAGCTTCAGCGTAGTGGGCAGTCCGCTCGCCACCCGAGGCGAACTAATGATTCGTCAAGAAGACCTGCAGCTTTATGCTGACGACGGCGCTGCACTGATGATTCGCGATCGCCATTTTTTAGGCCGAGAATATAAGTATTGTCT
>JBCDFX010000261.1:0-6107 GCA_039177155.1 Cyanobacteria bacterium P01_H01_bin.119 | reverse complement strand
GCGGCAGCGCAGACCTATTGGGCCACGGCAATGCTGATTTTAGATAATTTAGAATTTGACGCTGAACAATTGCCGCTGGTGCAACAGTAGTAGTGTGTAGTCTGCGCGATCGCTATGATTCATGTTGAAAGTTTGAGCAAAACCTACCCGGTTGCGATAAAAGAACCGGGATTAGGGGGAACCTTACGCCACTTTTTCCGCCGCACCTATCGCCAAGTTCAGGCGGTGAAGCAGGTGGGCTTTTATGTAGAGCCGGGGGAAGTGGTGGGCTTTTTGGGGCCAAACGGCGCAGGCAAAACCACTACGCTAAAGATGCTAACGGGGTTGATTTATCCCAGCAGTGGCAATATCTCAGTAGCAGGCCATCGCCCATTTGATCGCAAGCCGGAGTTTTTGCAAAAAATTACCTTGGTAATGGGGCAAAAGCAGCAGCTTTTGTGGGATTTGCCGGCTTTGGATTCTCTGAAAATTAACGCTGCGATTTACGGCCTAAGCGATAAAGAATTTCGCCATCGGGTGGGAGAACTCTCCGATATGCTCAGCCTCGGAGAAAAGCTGACTCAGCCGGTGCGGAAGCTTTCTCTGGGAGAGCGCATGAAGGCGGAAATGCTGGCGGCTTTGATTCACCGTCCGACGGTGCTGTTTTTAGATGAGCCGACCCTGGGGCTAGATGTCAATGCCCAGGTTGCCGTGTGGGAGTTTCTCAAAGCATACAACCAGCGATATCAGGCGACGGTGTTGCTCACTAGCCACTATATGGCCGATATTACTGCCCTCTGCGATCGCGTTCTGCTGATCTACCAGGGCGAATTAATCTACGATGGCAGCCTGGTAGGGCTATTAGATCGCTTTGCCCCTTACCGAGAGGTCAAGCTAGATTTGGACTGCGACGTTACCGCTGCCGATTTGGCACGCTATGGCGAAGTGGAGACGGTCTCCGGCTGCACGGCCAGCCTGATTGTGCGGCGGGAAGCGCTGACCCATACCGTATCAAAGATTTTGGCTGAACAGCAGGTGAAAGATTTAACCGTGACCGACCCGCCGATTGAAGAAGTGATTGGGCGGGTGTTTCAGGCCGGGCACGTGTGACAAGGCAATTGGATGAATGGACTGCAAAAAGCTAATTTACCATCCAACCCGGCAGGAGGCGATTACGCCCATTGGCAGTCGCCTAATCAAGTGGGATTTAACCGATGCTCCTCGAATCATAGATACCTTTCCGCTGTCTTTTGACGCAGGAAAAATCCCTGCAGCGGCCCTAATTGAGGGGAGAGATGCGATCGCGATCGCCCCCGAAAACACTTCCGAAGACACCTCTGGCAATCAAGCTCTGGAACTGCGCCGCTGGGAAGATGGAGAACTTATTTGCGCTATTCCCCTAGATCACCAGGCTTACGACGAAGATTTGTCGATCGATGACGAATTCTGCGGTCATGAGCGCTGCTGTGCCATCTCAGCACTGGCAGCGAGTAGAGACGGTCGGTATCTGGCAGCGTTGGAACCTTGGGGTGATCTGCATTTGATTGATCTCACCAGCGATTTGCAAGCGCCTCGTATTATGCGCTGGCGGCGGCGCTGGCCCGACTACGCTGATGCGATCGCCTTTGATCCTCAGTTTCAGTTTTTGATTTGGAACTGGGTGGATCAAGATGAACGGTTTGAGTTTTTCCGCATTGATGATGCAGCTGCCGATCGGCTGGCCTATTTGGGACACTTTGACGGCGGTGCCCGCTGCCATCGGGGAGCTTTAGCGTTTAGTCCCTTCACTGACGCTCTGGTGCATACAGACTACTTTAGCCAGAGCCGCATTACCTATCGCCGCTTCGATCGCGCCAATCTGCTGGCCCGTAATAGCTTGTTAGAAGTAGACAGCCACGAACTGTGGAACACACCGCCCGCAACGGTGTGCTGGCACCGAGAGCTACCGCTTATCCAGCATCCCCACGATGGCCTCAATCCCTGGCAGACCAGTGTTGCTTTTATAGATAAGCAGAAACTTCTATGGGCAGCGGGAGAGGCACTGGTGCTATTGCATGCCGAAGATGGCGCGATCGCGGCAGACTATCATGCTAAAACGGTGATTCGAGAGGTTGCATTTGATCGCGATCGCCGCCGCATTATTGCTGCAACAATCGATGGCGTTATTGCCGTTTCCCTGAGTCAGTTTGACCCAAAGACCACCAAGGGTGCAAGGTAAAACTCGCCGATAAATAACAGCGGAGAGATAACTGCCAGATTAACCGGCTTTTCTAACAGGGGTGCTTTTCTAGGCGTTGCTTAATCAAGGGATGAAACTTGGATGCACTGGCACATCATCGAACTTGACAGTGAAGTAACAACCGTATCGAGTGAGCCAGCATCTCTACCGGTGGGCAGACTGGGAAAACGCAGTAGTTTTTGTCTGTGATTCGCAACATTATGGGAGCGAAAATAGAGCCTACTGATTTGCTTTAGCCAGAAAAAGTATTAATCCGCTCAATCTCAAACAAATAGCAATCTTCTTGAATGGTCCTACTTGTTCATTATTCGACTTCTTGCAGCCTAACGTTGCCTCATCACCCGCCGCAGACAACCTCTAAATCATGCTGATTTACTTTGGTGGTCGGTGTGCACGGGCGTTTTGGGGCTGACTACACTCATGCCTGGGTCGAGGATAACGCCCGGAATGCCCGATCAGTGAGTGTCGCTACAAATTGTTTATCTAACGGCAGATGCTGTACAAGCAGACGAAGGAAACAGATTCAGACAGGCACCGCCTACCGCTCCTGTCTGACTGACTTAAAGTCTTTCCCTTAAATCGTTTCGGTTTATACCCACAGTTCTCCTTCACCACCGTCAGGGGCCACACAATCTCCCGGTTATAGACTCGCGATGAGTGCCTTGGCTAAAGAGGGCTGACGCCATTGATCCATCCATCCAACTATGACTCGACAGTCTCTGGACAAAGAAATTAATAATGATTATCATTCTCATAGTCTTTGTTATTCGAGTAATCCAGCGTGATCCAATCCCCAAAAAATCGGTCTTATGACGTTGTGATTGTGGGTGCCGGAGCTGCAGGCATCGGCTGTGGCGTCGTGCTCAAAGAGCTGGGTCTAGAGCGCTTCACTATTCTAGAAAGACACCAGGTTGGGGCTTCTTTTAGTCGTTGGCCCCAGGAGATGAGCTTTATCACGCCATCATTTCCCAGCCACGGCTTTGGGCTGCTTGACCTAAACGCGGTGACTTTGAAAACCTCGCCAGCGATCGCATTTCGTCAAGAGCACGTCAGCGGCAAGCAGTATGCGCTGTACTTGCAGACCGTGGCCGATCACTTTGAGTTGCCAATCCAGACAGAAGTAGATGTACAAGCTGTTAAGCCGTTGCCCCGGGGCGGCTTCAAGCTGCATACTTCTGCCGGAGACCTCCGCACTCAGTTCGTTATTTGGGCTGCTGGAGAATATCAATATCCCCATCTCAATCCCTTTCCAGGGGCGGAGCACTGCCTGCACAACACTCAAATTCGGTCGTGGGCGGATCTGGAGGGGGATGAATTTATCGTCATTGGTGGCTACGAAAGCGGTATGGATGCAGCTGCCAATTTAGTGGCTAAGGGAAAGAAAGTCGGCGTGCTCGATCGCAACGGGGCCTGGACGAATCCTGATACCGACCCCAGCGTATCTCTATCGCCTTACACGCTGCAGCGTCTGGAGTTTGTCTATCGCACGGGTCGCCTAGATATGGTGGGTAACGCGCCCATTGAAGAAGTCAAGCCTATTCCCGGTGGCTACGCGGTCTACAGCGAATACCAGAAGTGGGTAACGGCCCATCCGCCCATTCTCTGTACCGGTTTTGACACCAGTTTGAGGCAGATTTCGCCCCTGTTCGACTGGTCCAAAGGCTATGCTGCCCTTACAGAAGATGATGAATCTACCCTCACCCGAGGTCTCTTTGTGAGCGGTCCCTCTGTTCGACATGGCGATCTGATTTTTTGCTTTATTTATAAATTTCGCCAGCGGTTTGCCGTTATTGCTAATGCGATCGCTCAGCGCCTCAATATTGACCCCACTCCCCTTGACGCCTACCGCGAAGCCGGGCTCTTTCTTGACGATCTCTCCTGCTGCAGCAACGACTGTGTTTGTTAAGGAGGTTTAAGGTGCCTCCGGCTCCGCCCACCCGGCATACTGTTGTCCTCATCGGCAAAGAAAGTACCGGCAAATCCGCATTGGCAGCGGCAATCACAGGGCGTTCTCCTGGTAGCAGCAACATCCAGGGCTCGACCATCGACTGCGAGACCTATCAGAGCCGAGAGAATGCCTTAATTGATACTCCAGGTATTCTGTTTCACTCTGACACTGCTGCCACCCGAACCGCGCTAGCGCAGCTCCAGGCCCACGACCGGGTTTTGTTAGTGGTCAAAGCGACCCACATAGATGATGACCTGGCGGATTTACTGCCGCTGGTGGCGGGGAAGCAAGGGCTGGTGGTGGTGACCTTTTGGGATAAGGTCTGGGTCTCTGAGTTTACCCGACAGGTTTTAGAACGTTGGGAGAAGACGGCCCAGGTGAGGTTTATGCCGGTGGATGCTCGCCATTTAAGCTCGGAGCAGCGCCAACAGATTCTAGCGGCTCTCCAGATGCCGACCGTTTTTCCAAAGCAGTGGCACCCGATTTACGCGGGCTGGTATATTGAGCCCCACCCTACCTGGCTAGAGCATCCTCGCTGGGGCGGGGTGTTGGCGGTACTTTTGTTGCTGTTGCCTGCTGTGCTTGCCGTTGTTGTGGCGAATTCGGTGGCAGGAGTGCTGGATCCCCTCGTTCAAGCCGGGTTAAATCCGCTGATTACGGCCTTGTCCCGGATCCCATTGCTGCTGCGAGAGATTTTGATTGGCCGCTATGGTTTAGTTACGATGGGGCCGCTTTTATTTGTTTGGGCGGTGCCGACAGTGATTCTGTATGCCCTGTTTTTAGGAGCATACAAAGCCAGCGGGCTGGTGGAACGTATTACTGTGGCGCTGCAGCCCCTCCTAAGTCCTTTTGGCCTATCTGGGCGAGATCTAGTGCGGGTGATTATGGGGTTTGGCTGCAACGTGCCCGCTGTAATCAGCACTCGCGCCTGCTCTAGCTGTTCCCGGCAGACCTGTATCAGTGCGATCGCATTTGGCTCCGCCTGTTCTTACCAGTTTGGAGCCACCCTGGGGGTCTTTAGCGCGGCCAATGTACCCGGCTTGGTGGTACCCTACTTGGGCTACTTAACCCTGACTACCCTAATTTATACCCGCCTGGTTGCGCCCAAAGCTGCCCGCTCGGCCCGCGTGATTGAACAGCGCACCTTTTTGGAAATGCCCCGCTGGTCTACCATTTGGCGCGAAACTCGGAGCACGCTACAGCAGTTTTTTACCAACGCGATTCCTATCTTTGTGGGAATTACGCTGATCGCTTCGGTGCTGGACTGGCTCGGTCTGATTGCACTGCTGGCCAGATGGATTAATCCCCTAATGGGGCTGTTTGGATTGCCGCCAGAAGCCGCTCTACCCGTTATTTTGGCCTCCATTCGCAAAGACGGATTGCTGCTTTTTGCCGAACCAGATACCCTAGCCCTGCTCGCCCCTGTACAAATTTTGACGGGCGTGTACCTAGCCGGGGTATTGCTGCCCTGTCTGTTCACTGCACTCACCATCGCCCGCGAACAGTCCCTACGGTTTGCAATGGGGTTGATAGCTCGCCAAGCGATCGCGGCGATCGCATTTTCAATGGTGTTGGCCTGGGGAGGCGGCTGGCTAGTCAGGTGAGAGATAGGCTAGCTGAGCCATAGCTTTGACGAATTACCGTCTCAGAGCCGCCATTAACTAACGATTCACCGAATATTGCTCCCCTCAAACAGACTTAGCTTTCTCCTCAGAGCGCTGCAAATGATGAGCCAGCCGCTCGATTGTCACAATACTACTTTATGATCACGGAGAATAACTCTACAAAAGGACGATTGAAAGAGAGAGTATGGCAGGCTTAACTATTTGGGAGCAACGGGCTTTAGCTGGAAAAAAGGGAGTGCCCCCGGAGGCAGGATATACAAGAATATTCTGTGGCTGTCATAACTTAAAGGACATCATTCAACGATCTAAAAGTGAT
>JBCDFX010000260.1:0-6147 GCA_039177155.1 Cyanobacteria bacterium P01_H01_bin.119 | reverse complement strand
GGGCGAACTTGATGTAGTCCCACACCACCAAAAAGTAGGTGGGGAAACCCATCTGGATCATCATTTTGATTTCGTATTCCAGGCGATCGCGGTAGGTGGCCTCAATCTCGTCGTAGCGGCTGGTGCCCATGCGATCGACAAGGCCGCTGCGGGCCACATGGGCCATATAGTCTTCTGCGCCGCTGAACTCTGGCGGGATGGGAAAGTCGGGGATACGGGGCTGACCCAAAATGCCGGTGTATTCTTCAACTTTGTCTGCGATTTCGAGGGTGGTGGCGATCGCTTCTTCAATCACGTCATCGGTGAGATGATCCCGGAAGAGCTGACGCATTTCATCGGCAGACTTAAGATACTCGGTGCCACTGTAGCGCAGCCGCTTATCTTCAGTAATCAGCTTGCCCGTTTGGATACACAGCAGGGCGTCGTGGGCTTCCACATCGTTGCAGGAAATATAGTGAGAATCGTTGGTGCAAATCAGCTTAATGCCCAGCTCCCGCGCCAGCCGCACAATCTGCACATTGACGATACGATCTTCCGGTGAGCCATGATCTTGCAGCTCTAAATAATAGTCGTCGCCCAGCAAATCTTGATACCAGCGGGCCACCCGCTCCGCCACATCTAGCCGCCCCTGCATAATCGCCTGGGGAATTTCGCCCCCCAGACAGGCGCTAGTGATAATAAGCCCCTCGTGATATTGCTCCAGCAAATCCTTATTGATACAGGGACGGGAAAAAATGCCGGAGCCCTGCATCCCCTGGAGATGGGAAACCGTGGTCAGCTTAACCAGATTTTTATAGCCCTGGGTGTTTTTAGCCAGCACCACCTGGTGGTAGCGGGGCATGCGCACCCGTTTGCCTCGGCTGTTAAATTTTTGCTCAATATCGCCGTTAACCACGTACATCTCGTTGCCGATAATCGGCTTGATGCCCGCCTTTTTACAGACTTTGATCAGCTCGATGGCACCATACATCACGCCGTGATCGGTAAGAGCGATCGCGGGCATATCTAGCGCTTTGGCGCGATCGACCAGCTGGGGCAGCTGGCTAGCCCCGTCGAGCAGGCTGTAGTCGCTGTGGATATGAAGACCAACAAAGGACATAACGGCAACGGCGATCCTAGTACAAATTTACTTTATATTTGACCCCGACTGCAGGACCCGACTGCAGGCATTGATTCCCGGCGTTGATTCCGGGCGTCTAATTCGTCGTGGGGCCAGAATGCATCTAAGGGTAACCGATGTTAAGCGCTATATCTAGATCCAAATTCCGATTTTCTCCGGCAGAATGCGCTAAATCTAGAACTTCGGGAAGATTCTTAAAAATGCGTTAGGGCTTTATCTACGGCGGGCTTCCATAGCGTAAATTAGAAATTATTCTCATCAAGTTTCCAGAGAGCGTTAATCCGGAGTTGATGCTGACACGCCGCGATCGCAGACCATTGGGCATCAATCCCGGGCTTCTAGTTTAAGGCCAGTTTTTAGAGGGTAAACCGATGGCAGAATCAACCCAGTCTAAGTTGATGGGCGTTCCCCGAACGATGCTGATGACAACGCGAGCTAGGGTCGAAGAGCATCAGCGCCCTGACGGTATCTTCCGCGATCCCACAGTAGCTGAGTGGTGGCGATCGCTAAGCTGGGATCCAGACCTTGAAAGCTTTTATTCTCCCCTTGCAGGGCTATCGTGGGCAGTGCGCGCCCACCTGATTGACCAAATTACCCAGCGCCACCTGGCTGCCCATCCTGACGCCGTTGTGATTGAGCTGGGGGCTGGGTTATCTACCCGCTATCACCGCATTGGTAAGGGCTGCCGGGCCTGGATTGATCTGGACTTGCCAGAGGTGACTCGCCTGCGCCAACAGCTAGATACAGAAACAGACAACCACCGCTTTTTAAGTTGCTCGGTGATGGATTTTAGCTGGATGGACGAACTGCCCACCCGTGAGCCAGAGAGCCTGCTGATTATTGCAGAAGGACTGCTAATGTACTTTGAAGTCCATCAGGTTCGAGCGCTAGTCAATCAGCTAAAACAGCAATTCCCCGGTGCTACCTTGGCCTTTGATATCGTTGGCGGCACAACCAAAAGTAAAGGCGCGGCCCTACTGGAGCAGCTTGGCGCACCCCTGAAGTGGTTTGCCCAGAATGAGCAAGATGTGGCTGCAATGGGCCTATCGCTGGTGCAGGTGCGATCGCTGATTCAAGAAAATTGTCGCTATCCGGAGCGAATTGGGATATATCGCTGGGTGCCCTGGATCAGCAAGCTGCCGCCGATACGCAATGCCAGCCTAATTGTAGAAGCACTCTTGTAGCCGGTCTGCAAAAAAGAAGTTGGGAATTATTCTCATCAAATCTGTGAGTGTAGTAGCATAAGCGGCAAGCTCTTTAACCCGTCGGGCAACGGGCTTAGACTTACCGCGCATTTCTACCATGCAAATTGAAGTTTCTTATAACGCTTACCCCGACCTACTAGCAGAGTTTCGCCACAATCATTGGCTTTCCTCCTATCCACATAACGGCGCTATCCGGACCGATTGGGATTCTCCATTTATTAACGGATATAACCGTTTTTTTAACCTCTGCCCCGACCTGAAAATTCACAACTGGAATCAAACTTTTTTAGACACTCTCGAACTGGTTGAACAAGGGTTAGAGCCGCTCCCGGTAATCCTAGTGTTTCTAACCACAGGGCATCTGCAGGCCACCTACCAAGACTCAACCTACCGGCAGGAAGTTTGCGTCAAAGCGGGGCAAAATATCCTAATGTTTAGCGGCTTGGGGAAGCGGGGAATTTGGACCTGTCCCTATGGCATCCGCAGCCAGACGGTAGAGGTCGTTATTGATGCTCAACGGTTGGCCTCTTATCTGAAGTTTGGGTCAGCGCCCGCTCTAGCTCAGCTTCGACAACTGCTTTGTGAAAATTCAGACCAGCCCTATTTTCACAGTGGCGTCATTACCCCTGAGATGCAGATGGTGTTGCACCAATATTTACACTGTCCCTATCAAGGTGTAATGCAGCGGCTGTATTTAGAGAGTAAGGCGGTCGAACTCATTGCTCTAAAGCTGGCTCAGATTCATCAGATGGCTGAGGAGAGCAGTGTTGGCAAACAGAGAAATAGCCCAAAGCGATCGCTAAAGGCCCAAGACATAGCGCGGGTGTACCAGGCCCGAGAGATTCTTCTAAACGATATGGCCCATCCCCCGTCTCTGCAGCACTTGGCTGAGCAGGTGGGCATTGGCGATTACAAACTGAAGCAAGATTTTCGGCTTGCCTTTGGCATGAGTGTGTTTGCCTATCTGCGATCGCATCGATTAGAACGAGCCCGTCAGCTTCTAGCCAGTCAAACCATGAGCGTCTCTGAAGCCGCTCTGTTTGTAGGCTACAGCAGCTTAAGTAAGTTCACCGCCGCTTTCAAGCGGCAGTTTGGCATTGTCCCCAGTGCTTGTATCGGCAAGCGATTAGATTAGAGCCCTTAGCAATACAATGCGCAAACAGAGACAGTGACATCTGTACTCAAGCATCTGGGGCGTATCATTAGTTGAGCATAGAAGCCTCACAGGGCAAGCTGTAAACACGCCCGCCCTAGCCAGCGCTAAGATTATCGCCTGTCTACTCTCCTTACGACCCAAACAAAAAACGCCGTTTAAGACCAAAAAAACGCCGTCTTGGTCATAGTGGCTTAGTCGATAGCTCTATATTATTCAGTCATTCAATTGAGAAATATTCGCGTTCAAGCGGATGTTCATTAGTGTCTGTATGGTGTGAGCGATGTGGCAACGCTGGATTTGTAGCGGGATTGGGCTGTCGGGAATTGTCTTTTTATTGACGATTCAGTCGAGCTGGGGGCAAGACGATCAGCCTTTACAAAGGGTCATAGCAGCACCGGCAAAGCAGCTAGACGCCGATACAGATTTTTCGGAACCACCGGAACCTGCTGTCGTTAAAGAATCAGATCCCGCTGAGATTGGTGAACCGAGTGAACCATCTGGGGCTGAGCCATCAGAGCAGTCAATGGAAGCTAGCTCCGAGCAGGGCAACTCAATTAGAATCATCGTCACCGCTGAGCGCACCCCTGAAGATGCCCAAGATGTGCCCGTGAGCATTACAACATTTTCAGAAGAGCAAATTGAAGACACCAATATTACCTCCCTAGACGGCATTGCCGACAGAACCCCTAACTTTACCTTTTTCTCCAGCGGTGCCAATCGTACATCACCTTTCTATAGTTTGCGAGGGGTGACCAATTTCAATGCGTTTAGTCGGGATGCCGTTGGCTTCTTTGTAGATGATGTGCCCTACGATTTTGCCGGATTTATCGATCAAGATCTGATCGATTTAGACCGAATAGAAGTGCTGCGCGGGCCACAAAATATCCTCTATGGCAGAAGCGCGTCTGGCGGGGTGGTCAATATCGTTACCCGCAGACCGACCAATGAATACGAGTTTGGAGTAGCGGCTAGCTACGGCAATTTTGACGATTTTGAAACCCAACTGAGCGTCAGCGGCCCGATTGTCGAAGATGAGCTGCTGTTTCGCCTATCGGGTAGCTACGGCACCCAACAGGGCTATGTCAACAATCCGTTTCTCAACGATCGTGTCGATGGTGGCCAAGCCTTTACCGGGCGGGGCCAACTGCTGTGGATGCCTACGGAGGAGTGGGAAATTTTGCTTAATGCCTCGTTTGGGGACTACCGGGAAGGGGCCGAGCCCTTTGTATTAGAGGGTGCGGGCGATCCCTTTGAAACTGAGCTGAACTTTAACGGGTTCAATAATCTGGAGACCAATGCCCAATCTTTGCGGATTGAGTACAGCACGCCTGCTATTCGGGCCACGTCGATTACGGCTAATCGCTTTTCAAGTCAGCGTGCTGCTTTTGACCAGGATGGTTCCTTAGCGGATCTGTTAATCAACGCCCCTGATTTTTCGTCCCAGGTATTTAGTCAAGAGTTGCGGTTGCAGTCATCAGAGGGGGAAGACCGTTTTCAGTGGATCGTGGGGGGCTACTTTGAAACTGCCTCATTTAGCAACAATCGCGACTTTATTTCTGGCACGGCAAACCCTGTGCCCCAACAGGGTACAGCCCGATCCGACGGAGATATCAATAGCCGCAGCCTAGCAGCGTTTGGCCAGGTTAGCTACGGGGTCACTGAAGCCCTCACCCTCACCGCTGGCTTACGCTACGAAAATACGCGCGCGACCAATGACTTTGCCCAAACCTTTATTACACCGGGCGGGTTAGTCTTTCCCTTGCTTGAGATTAACGATGCTGAGGTCACGGGTTCAGAACTGCTGCCTCGCTTTGTTATTGACTACCGTTTTACGCCCAACTTACTGGCCTATGGCAGTATCACCCGTGGGTACCGCCCGCCGGGAGCCAACTTTGAGCCCAATGATGCTGTCACCGCCGTGTTTGAGGCAGAAACCTCTTGGAATTACGAAGTGGGTTTGAAATCTGCCTGGCTAGACGATCGGTTAATCGTCAATCTGGCAGGGTTTTACAACGATACGTCGAATTTTCAATTTCCCAGTGTTCAGGCAGGCAATGTCGTCATTGGCAACGCTGATATTCGCACCATTGGGGCTGAGCTAGAGGTGCTTGCTCGCCCGGTTGACGGACTCGAACTGAGCGCTGGATTAGGGTTACTCAATGCAGAATTTCGCAGCAGTACCGATGCCTTTACCGGAACCTCGCTGGCAGGCAACCGAACGCCCTTTGCGCCCAGTTTGACTTATAACATTGCCGCCCAATATCGCAGCGAGAGCGGCATCTTTGGCCGATTAGAAGTGATTGGGTTTGGCAATACCTTTTTTGATGACCTGAATACGGTTGAGCAGGGGGCTTTTGCCCTAGTGAATGCCCGGTTGGGCTATGAGTTTGATAACTATGGCATTTATCTATTTGCCAATAATCTTTTTGATACCGAGTACATTACTCAAGCCTTTGATTTCGGCGGCACGATTGCCGTTTATGGTGCTCCGCGCACCTTCGGAGTTCAGGTTAGGGCTAATTTCTAGGGCCCATGCTTAATACTGCCGGTACGAAGAGTAGGGATTTGCTGATGTCTGCCCATTTCCAAGGCATGGGCAACCCCGAAGAAACAATTAGAATACCACTCTATTAATAGCTATTCCTATTAGTATGGTTTTGATCAGT
>JBCDFX010000259.1:0-6162 GCA_039177155.1 Cyanobacteria bacterium P01_H01_bin.119 | reverse complement strand
AGCGAAGTGCAACTCGAAAGCGGCCGCCTACGGGCCGGGCGCATTGCCCAAAATGAGTGGGGCGCTTTGGGCGATGCCATTGGTCAGCTCTCTGGCCTGCCGATTTTTATTGACGATACCCCCAATATTTCTGTCACCGAAATGCGCTCCAAAGCTCGGCGGCTTCAGGCTGAACAAGGGGGGGCGCTGGGGCTGATTTTGGTTGACTATTTGCAGCTTATGGAAGGCAGCGGCAGCGAAAACCGAGTGCAGGAACTGTCTAAAGTGACGCGATCGCTTAAAGGGCTAGCCCGCGAACTGAATGTGCCTATTATTGCCCTCTCCCAGCTCAGCCGGGGAGTCGAATCCCGCACCAATAAACGCCCGATGATGAGCGACCTGCGTGAAAGTGGAGCCTTAGAGCAAGATGCAGACTTAATTATGATGCTGTACCGCGAAGAGTACTATGACCCAGATACTCCCGATCGCGGCATTGCAGAAGTGATCGTCACCAAGCACCGGAACGGCCCAGTGGGAACGGTCAAGCTACTGTTTGAGCCCCAGTTCACTCGATTTCGGAATCTAGCTGGGCAGGGCGGCTAAGCGTAGAAGTTAAGCTCATCAAGGGCTTTAGCTAATTTATTAGGGAAAACCCTAGACGGTCAGTTCGGTGAGAAATCCCCCCTCTTGGTAGGGTTCTCTGGGCTAGGGGAACTGCGATTTCAGCGGCATTATGGAAACTGTTAAACCACTGAAACGCAGTTAACGCAAGGATTTGAAATCATGATCGTACGCTATTGGGAACCCCTCCAGGAAATGAATACCCTCCGTCGTCAAATCGATCGCGTATTTGATGATCTATCTCAACCCGTTCGCGCCGTCACTGCCTTTACTCCGGCGTTGAAGCTGGTGGATCAAGGCGATGAGTTTGTATTGACGGTCTATCTGCCCGGTATTGATGCCGCTGGGGTAGACGTGCAGGCAACCCGCGAAGCGGTGACTCTCTCTGGCGATCGCGTCCAGACTGAAACCGCTGAGGGCGAAACCGTTTTGATCAATGAAGTTCGCTACGGTAGCTTTAAGCGCACGGTAACTTTGCCCGTTGCCATCCAAAACGACAAGGTTAGTGCCGCTGTAGACAACGGCGTGCTGACCCTAACGCTGCCCAAAGTTGAAGCGGCTCGCAACACGGTGGTCAAAATCAACCTGGCCCAGCCTCAACTGGCTGAGCAAACCGATGCGATCGCCGACGGCCAGTCCGCATAGTTTACCGGAGCCAGCCCAACCAAAGTGATATCGCGGCTGGCTTTGGAAACTGTCTTCAAATTGTCATGAATGAACTTAAGGCGATCTGCGGGGATCGCCTTTTTTATTGGTGACAGCCTATTTATAAAATGCGATTGCATTGTAGAGCGCGATCGCCTCTTGCAGCAGATCCGGCCACTGCTGGGGTGGGCACAGCCGCTGGGCGTAGTAATAAACCATCAGCTCACCGCTCCCGACCACCGTCACGCCGGGACGGGCCTGGAGCAGGGCAAGGGCGTCTGCGGTCCACAACTGCTGCACCTCCGTTGGGCGATCGCCGCTCAGCCGGTAACGTTGGGTAAAGGCTGGCGCTGTTGGCAACGGGATAGAGGTGCCAACATCAGGATGCAAAAGCTGATGAAACGGGGTGCGGGGCATTAGGGAAAACTCAGGCAGGTGGAGATTGGGGTTGTCAATTAGCACCAGGGTTTGGCTTTGGTGCTGTAGCCGTTTGCCGCTGGTGAGGCGATAGGCACAGTCACACAGCATAATTTGACAGGGGCCGCGATCGCCCCAAATTTCATTGCTCAGGGTTACCGATCGTCCTGAAAACCAGTGACTTAGACTCTGGCGGTAGCGTTGGTATTTGGGCGTGCTGATATCCAGCGGACGGAAGCCGATTTGCGGAGCCACTGTCCGGATGGCCCGGCTCCGTTTACGAGTAATATAAAAGCCCGCGATCGCCAGCCCTAAGACTAGGATCAGCAGCGTCAAAGCTGTAACTCCATCCATAGCAAAGATTGCTCACTGCAAGTTGACCATCACCAAGTTGACCATCACCAAGTTGACCATTACAAAAATCACGTTGCTGTACAAAGCTGCCGACAGCGCCGCTTAAATAACGTGGCTTCAGTCCCATTGCTTATCGCACCCAGTATTGCTGAGGGGTTGGCACCGACGCAATTTGACTTGCAACCTGGTCCGAACCTTTCGGTAGATGGCTGTATCTAATGCGATAGGACGGCAGGGCGAGAAGCTACAATCTAAGGGCGTTAAATTTAGACCCCCGCTGTTTGACTGCTATGACCCTATCTGTAGGCGATCCGGCCCCAGACTTTACCCTACCTGATGGCAACGGTAACCCTGTCCAGCTCTCCAATTTTCACGGCAACTGGGTTGTGCTTTATTTTTACCCCAGGGACAATACGCCGGGTTGCACCAAAGAAGCCTGCGGATTTCGAGATGCCTACGGCGATTATCAGAAGCTAGATGGGGTCGTTCTTGGGGTAAACACCGATGATGCCAAAGCCCACACCAAATTTTCAGCTAAGTACAGCCTACCGTTTCCCCTGCTGACTGATGCCGATGGTAAAGTCGCGGCTGACTATGGCAGCTACGGCCTAAAAAAGTTTATGGGCAAAGAATATATGGGTATTAGTCGCAGCACGTTTATCATTGGCCCTGACGGCGCTCTCAAAAAGATTTACCGCAAAGTGAAGCCAGAGCCCCACGCCGCTGAGGTTCTGGCTGATTTAGCATCTTTGACGGCGTGAAGAGCCTATAGGAAGCCGCGTCATGGCGTCAATGTTTCGTCCGCTTCGAGTTTTGTTGGGACTGATTTTGCGTCGGCCTATCTTAAGCGCAAGCGTGATTCCGGTGATGCCTGATGGCACGATTGTGCTGATTCGACGCAAAGACAACAGCCAGTGGGGACTGCCCGGTGGCATTGTCGATTGGGGTGAAGATATCTCCACTGCCGCCTGCCGTGAACTGCTAGAAGAAACTGGCCTAAGTCAGGTTCGTTTAGGTCGGCTAGTGGGAATTTACTCTGCCCCAGAGCGAGATCCGCGCTTTCACTCCATCTGTGTTGCGATAGAGGCTAGAGTGCAGGGGACGCCTTCGATTATCGATCCCCACGAAGTACTTGAAATTCAGAGCTTTAGTCCGGCAAATCTGCCCTTGGGGCAGCTGGCCCACGATCACGATCGCCAGCTTAAAGACTATTTTTCGGGATCAACGGTATTGTCTTAACTGGGATTTGGGTGTAATCCCTGGTAAGGTTTTGATCGCCCCTGAAGGGGGCAGTCCGGCGCTACTGAAAGCGCGATGGCAGTAGTATTGACCGCTGGCGGGGCGATTTTCCCTGACCGCGAAGCTGATTCAGCTGCTGGGGCTGAGCATAAAACCATTTGACCACGGTAAACTGTGGCGGCGATCGCAGCGGTTCCGGCAGCTTGTCGGCTGCCGTTTAGGCAATTACTCCTATACAGACTACAGTCCAAAGCACGCCAGCCCAAACTATGCCAGCCCAAAGCATGTAAACCTAACTTGACATTATTCACTTCAGCCTGTGTCAGCGTGGCGACTTAAGTCTTTGCAATCACTTTAGCGGCAGATTTAGCAGGTATTTGAGACCGACGGGGACGAATCTGAGCCGGCTTAATGGTGTAAACGGCTTCTGACAAGGGGCGCGATCGCAGTGTGCCCTGAACAACATGCACCTGATGCACCAGAGCATTGTCTAGATCGACCGCCGTTAGCCAGCCGCTTTTGGGATGATAAGCGCCCGTGTCAATATCTAGCCAGCCCCGCCCCTGGGCAATTTGGCCGGGCGCAACGCCGGGTAGGGTAAAGGTAATCGTGTGGCCTGTGATAATCAGCTTGTCTGCAAAGTAGGCTTCCGTACTGGAGTGAAAGGCATTGCGAATCCAGCAGAGATCCTGCTGAGTTTGCTTCTCTACCGGAAGCTTGGGGTTGACCCCAGCATGAACCAGCCAGACATCATCGAGATCGAGATACAGCGGCAGCCCACGAATCCAATCGATATCTTTGAGCAGGTCTTCAACCTCGCCGTAGCTTGAAAGGGTAGCCTGCCCCCCGCTGTAGAGCCATCCCTGGAGCATCGGCAGATGGGCCCCATCTTGCGGAAACGCCTCTAGCAGCAGTTGCTCATGGTTACCCAATACGCAGCCATCGGCCCGATGGCGCACAAATTTGACCACCTGAGCGCTCTTTGGGCCACGATCAATCAGATCCCCCACAAAATAGAGGCGATCTTGATCGGTCAGGGCGATTTTATCGAGGAGCTGCATTAGGCCATCGTAGTGGCCATGAACATCTCCAATAAACAAACGACGGGTCATAGTGAATAGCTAACTGATGGCTAAAAGATAGCGCAATGATGCGTTTGAAAGACCAAGACGCGGTTTTTTTGCAGAATATCCCTCCGATGGGATAAAAGATTTGGCTGCCTTAATTTGGCTGTCTTAACTTGACTGCCTTAAGGCACGCTTGGGGCACAAGGCATTTGTCAGCCAGTGCAGTCTACCCTAAGTGTTCCCAGTGTCAATTAACACTGCTCAGCCATTACCGTAGCCTTTAAATCTTTACGATTCTGTTAAGTTAGCGCCCTTATCCTCGATTGAGCGCCGCCGGCTGAGAGTAGTCGAAACTGTTTTTAAGCTAACCTCTACTCTCGATCCTACGATAGACATCGGTTCGATATCGCCAATCCGCAGAAAATGTATCAGATTGCTTTTATGTCAACCACTCCAGCGATACCGGGTGGAGCACGCAATCTGACCAAAGATATATGGTGACGAGTTGATTGCGGCAGATTCACAGGAAGAAGCAACCCACACTGCTAAGGGCTCTCATCATTTAGCGGCCAAGTCTTTATGCGGAATGCGTTTCAGCCCCTAGTTTAGTGTGCGGGGCGGGCGCGGTAATGCTTACACCGGAAACATTCTGGTTTTAATTGATGACGCGCCCCAAGGCTGAAGCGTATAAAAACCTAGATCGCACAGCCGATTCCTTTTATGATCGTAGAATCTTACTTCAACTGAGCGCTGCGCCAAAGTTCATGTCCTCTGCTGTTCCTGCCCAATTTGACAATCTTGATGCTTTGGCCCGACGTTTGCGGGTGCCCTCCCCAAAGAAGCAGCTTCCAATCTTACAAACCTTGATCGACATGGGCGAACCTGGCGCACAGGTGATTGTAGAGTATCTGCGGGAACAGGCCACCCAAACCCCTACTTATGTGGAAGGCTGGGCTTTTTGCCTACTGCGCCAGTTTGAGTCCGACTCGATCGCTCAAGCGCTGGCCGACAGCTGGCCCCAGGGTCTGGTGCCGACTCCCTCTGAGAGCGGCATTGACTACAGTGATCTGCAAGAGCGCCTGAGCGGCCAAGATTTTCAAGCTGCCGATCGCCTAACCCTAGAGAAACTCTGCGAACTGGCAGGACCCACGACCCTAAAGCGTAAGTGGATTTATTTCACCGAGGTTGACGGCTTTCCCCAGACCGATCTACAAACCCTGGATCGGCTCTGGCGGATCTATTCTCAAGGGAAATTTGGCTTTTCGGTGCAGCGTAATTTGTGGCTAGGCGTAGGCCAAAACTGGGAGCGCCTCTGGGAAAAAATCGCTTGGAAGCAGGGAAATCTGTGGACCCGATATCCAGGAGGATTTATTTGGGATCTCTCTGCGCCTACTGGACACCTGCCCCTATCAAATCAACTGCGGGGGGTTCGAGTGATGGCAGCATTGATGAATCATCCAGCCTGGGCCAATCATCCATAAATTAGTGATGATTTTTTCTCTGGCGGAGTCTTTGAACGTATCAGCAGCCAAAGTATGAGGCAGTCCAAGTGTGGGAAAGCCTCAGCGCGAATTTTCGATTAGAGTTTCTATTCTGCGGCGGCAGCAGCGGTTTTTGTTCGTCGCTGTTTAGATTTCTGCACGGGGTCCATAGCCTTTTCAAACAAGTTAAATGCCTGAGAGGAAAGGGTATTTAGAATCAGATACACAATTGCGACCGCTGCGTAAATTTCGAAGGAGCGATAGTTCTGAGCCACAATCAGTTGCCCCTGTCGGAACAGTTCCTCAAATCCAATTACGGCAACCAGACTGGTGTCTTTTAGTAACGTGATAAATTCATT
>JBCDFX010000258.1:0-6201 GCA_039177155.1 Cyanobacteria bacterium P01_H01_bin.119 | reverse complement strand
GTCATAGCCCTGGGAAGCGTCAAAATCAAATAGCTGTAGAGAGAAAAACATGACGATTCAGGAATAGAGAACAGGAACGGTCAATTTAGAGGCAATAGCGCAGGCTGGAAAGCCGATATGGATTTGTATCTTGACCCCACCTAGAGCCTTAGTTTTTGCCTAAGGGAAAACGCCAGTTTTCAAATCAGATGTGGTTTAACCAACGCTTGCGCCTGCACCCTTCATTTGTACTTTAGGTGTTTTCCCTATGGTGTCTCTTGGCAAATGTGTCACTTGTATGAGAGACACAGCGCCGATTATAAAATTGCCGTTAACTCGCCCCTAGCAATAGAAAACCCTCTGGCGATCGCTAGAGGGTTTACGGTCAACATGGGCAGTGACACAAGGCTTGCGGAACAGCGCAGTTCATAAGTGAAGACCTGCGCCGATAGGGCGGGTCAATTAAAAATTGTTGGGGTTTAACCGTCTGCCCGGCACACCATTAAGCTGAGCACCCGTGCCGCCGTCTTCCGGCGCTAAAAACGGCTTTAGGTTAATTGCGCTGGTCAAGCCGCCGGGGTTGAAAACGCTGCCGCCAATCTGTTCAAAGATATTGCCATTGCCCGTAAATGTGGTCACCCCTTCCGTCGATTGACCGCCATCAGCTAAGGCCAGATTTTCAAATACGCGATCGCGGGTTGCCACCGGATCTTGTCCCTGGGGCACCGTAAATACGATGCGGCAAGATGAGTCTGTTTCGGTGGTGACGCAGACCGTGTTGTAGCCATTTTCAAGGCCGGTTCTCATCTCAACTAGACCATCAGGGCGATAGAACTCTAGTCGTTCGCTGATCACATCGCAGCGGCGCTGGGCAGGCCAAACGTCACCCATATCTTCGGGTACCGCCCAGGGATAGGCTTGCTCTTGGCTACTGGGCAAATACATGACCGTGGGCACCCCATTCTGCATCTGGCAGACAAATCGAGGCGAACCATCTGTTGGTTCTTCGGTCTGAGCGATGGCGGGAAGAATTCCGCCGGCTAGACAGCCCGCCAGCAGCAAACTGCCGGTAAGCTTTATAGGTAATTTGGTGCGTTGGATCGAACCCATGGCTCAACTGCTCCCTTTGGAATACTGCGGTGTAAAGATGAATCTATAGATGGACGATTTGGGCCGTGACTCTGGTGCCAGCTTAGCTAGGCAATAAAGGCATCCCGTAGAGCTAAGGCCTTAGTTCCTTTAAGACGGCGATCGCGCTGCTTTTGTTCACCAGCGGTGTATATAGCAGCTGAACGGACGATTAGGACGAGGCTACGAGTCAGATTGCTGCTGCGCCAAAGACTCTAGCGACATGGGATGCAATGTGGCCAACGCTATCGATATTGGGCTTTTAGAACCCAAAATGCAAAAAAGGGCTTGCAGTTATGCAAACCCTTTTTTATATGGTGGCGGGGGCCGGATTTGAACCAACGACCTTCGGGTTATGAGCCCGACGAGCTACCAGACTGCTCTACCCCGCGTTGCGCCTATCCAATATAGCGAAGGAACTGTAGTTGTGACAACAAAAAATCTTGAGTGGTGGATTTTTTATAGCCAGCGGCAAAACTCAAGGTCAATTACGATCTGACTAAAATAGGGAAAGCTCGCCTACCACATCTAACCGCTTAAAGTTGCTGAGGTTCATATAGGTTTCGGCCAGGGTCTCCGCCTTATCGGGGCTAATCCAGCCCAGCTGCTTCAGCAAATAAACCGCTAGGGCATATTTAGCGCGTTTTGCACCGTCTCGAACCTTAATGGCTAGCCCTAAATCTTCACCCACTTTGCCAATACACTGAATGCCCTCCGCGCCAGCCTTGCTAATAATGGCGCCGTCTGTTATCTGCATTAGGTCGGTATCGAAGGTGTCTCGCCCAGCAATCATCTCTGGATAGCTGGTCATCGCCCGTGTAATCCGCTCCATCGCTAGGTTGTTCCCTGAGGCTAGCTTGGCAAACAGGCTGGCCATCTGCGCCAACTGCATATAGTAAGTGGGTGCGCCGCAGTCGTCGCGGGCACAGATAAATTCGTCAGCGGGCATTGACAGCAGTTCCGCAAGCTTTTTAAGAATAAGCTGCTGAACCGGATGGTTGCGATCTAAGTAAGTTCCCAGGGGCCAGCTGTGCTGCTGGCAGGCGGCCAGCATGCCGGCGTGCTTGCCGGAGCAGTTGTACTTGAGAGGGCTCTGCTCATTTCCGGCGGCAGGGCACTGCAGATAGCTCGGTTCAATATCGGCTCGCCATAGGATATTAAATACCTGGCGCACCTGCTTCATAGTGCCTCGGTGGGAGCTGCACATAATAGCCAAATCGCGATCGCCTAAGTCAAAGCGCTCCAGTACCCCTGTCGCTGTAATGGCTAACGCCTGGAACGGCTTGAGGGCAGAGCGCATAAAGGTGCCCGTTTCGGCATTACCTGCAACAGAAAGGACTCGTCCCCGGCTGTCGCAGATGACAGCTTCGGCATGATGAACAGATTCAACAATGCCTTCGCGTAAAAGCTGAATCTGAATATGAGTTGGAGTCTTTTGAGGTCGCGTTGCCTGGGTCATGATTAGCCTAAATCTTGGCTAAGACTGTGACACAACTGTTGATAGAGTGCAAGCAGCGGGCCTGAACGCTCAAATAAGCTGCCAGATTAATCCTTCAGCGCACAGCAGCCCAGCAATCGCAGCAAAAGTTAGGTGAAGACGTTTAAGTACGGGCTTAATTTCGTAGCTATGAATCAAGCGATCGCGGTTTGCTACCCCTTCAGGCTTAACCCAGACCTGTCCGTCATACCAGCCAGATTCTTCATAGGGCACCGCAGCTTTGCTGAGGCGATCGCCAACGTGCCGCCAGCCCGTGTAAAGCTGAGTCAACGCTAAGGTTGGAACCACAAAGGAGCCGGCAGTACCTACCAAACCAAACTGCCCCAGCCATCTATCAGGGGCAAAATTAACAGATACCGTTGGCCCGACTATAATCCAGCTTAGCCCCCACAAAATCGCAATTGGCAGCAGATAGCCTTTCAGCGGGCGGTGCCCCCAACTGTAGAACCACGAAGCTTTTATTTCTTCATATTCGTTGAGCGGCTGTTGCTCATCAGGGACAGGGCAGCGAATCGGAGTTGATTTCATAGAGAAATATAGCGTTTACAGCTTTAGCCTGAAAGACTCGATGTGGGGCTCGCTGATAAAGAAGCCCGAACAATTCAAAAATAGGGTGAACGTATGTTCACCCTAAACATTACCGATTTTGAACAGTTAAATAGCAGCTACTAGCTTACATCAAGCCGATTTGCTCGAGAATGCCTTGGCCAGTTAAGAACTCAGTAGCCAAACCGATCACAAAACCCAGCATCGCAAGGCGACCGTTCCAGTTTTCGGCAAATTGAGTAAAACCAAACTTTTGCTGTTCTTCAGCCATGATAGAACCTCGTAAGTTTCAAAAAAAAGTTCTGGAGTCAAGCTCCTTACTTAAAATGTTACTTAACTTTGCAAAATATGCAACACCACTTTTGACAGAGATCCCGCTGCAGGATATGCGCAGAGCTCGGCTGTGCGCGCTTAAATCCTTTATTTTCAAGACTTTTAGCCTTAGTCCACAAACTTTACAACATAAAGAGCCGCTCTCTCTTAAGAATCACAAGTTAAAGCTTCGTTACAATGTGCTGGTAAATCGTTGCCGCTTACCGTCTCCATGCTCGATCGCTCACCTGCACTGTGGATTTTCTCTACTTTCATTGCTCTATTTATCGGCGTCGGGATTTATGCTGGCTCCCGTAAGCAGGACACAACGGAAGACTATTTACTGGCGGGGCGAGGGGTAAATCCCTGGCTAGCGGCTCTTTCTGCCGTAGCTACGGGCAACAGCGGCTTTATGTTTATTGGATTGATTGGTTTTACCTACACCATTGGGCTGTCGGCGATTTGGCTTTCTGTGGGCTATGTTCTGGGTGATTTATTTGCCTGGCTGGTAGTGCATAAGCGGCTGCGGCGAGATTCTGAGGCTGCTGATACAGAGACCTTTGCGGCTTTTTTAGGCCACGGTATGGCCGGAGGACGCTGGGTGCGAGCGATCGCGGCTGGGTTAACCCTGGCTTTTCTGGCGGTTTATGCGGCGGCTCAGCTTCAGGCCGGCAGTAAAGCGCTAAGCGTTCTGTTTGATTGGGATCTCGCTGTAGGCATTGGTCTGGGAGCCGCAATTGTGGCTGTCTACTGTGTCTCTGGCGGCATTCGCGCCTCTATTTGGGTGGGGTCGCTGCAGGCGGTTTTGATGATTGGCTCTATGGTCTTGCTGGCAGGGGTGGCGATCGCTAACATCGGCAATCGAAGCGAGTTTTGGACAACCCTTCAACAGATTGATCCTGCTTTGACCCATTTAGCGCCGGCGGGCTTACAGTTTGGCGCTGCTCCCTTTATTTTGGCGTGGATGGTGTCTGGCTTTGGCGTGGTGGGTCAGCCCCACATTATGATTCGCATGATGACCATTGATGATGTGGAAGGGGTCGATAAAGCCCGCAACTTATATATATTGCTCAATACTGTGCTCTCTATTACCGCTACCATTGTCGGCTTAGGGGCGCGAATCTTGCTGCCAGAACTAGCTGGAGGCGATACAGAACTGGCCCTGCCGGCCTTAGCCGATGCCATTTTGCCAACGGTGCTGGTGGGTATGGTGCTGGTGGGGCTGTTTTCTGCCACCATCTCTACCGCTGATGGGCAATTGTTGGCTTGCTCAGCCGCGCTCACCCAAGATCTGCTGCCGGGTGCGGCAAAATCCTACCGTTGGGCCCGAATCGGAACGATAGCCATGGTGCTCGTGATTTTGACGCTGGCGCTGGTTAGCCCCAGCGAGGTGTTTGTGCTGGTCACCTTTGCCTGGGCGGCCCTGGCATCGAGTCTGGGAACGCTGTTGCTGGTGCGGGTATCGGGGCGATCGCTAAGCGCATCAACGGCGATCGCGATGATGAGCGTTGGCATTATAACAGCGCTAGTATGGCGCATCGGGCTGCATTGGTCTGAAGATCTCTATGAAGTGCTGCCCGGTATGGGCGCTAGTTTGCTGACCTATTTTGTGATGCAGCCCGTGGTCAATCGTCTCTCGTCTAGTTCTAAAGCGTCCTCGGAAACCTCAGAGGCATAGTCCGCTGACTCCAGAGCGATACTGGGTAGAGCGAACAATCTGACCAAAGCGCTAGTCAGATAGCGGGAGCTATTTTTTTGGTAGCAAATATTACCAATATCAAAAAACTGCACTGTAACAGTTCTGCCTTGATAAATTACGGCAGATTAGGGTTAGGGCCAGCGATCGCCCAATCTACAAATATTGATAAAGTTATCAATTTGAAATTTGCCGTAAAAGGTCGAAATAGCTTTTAGATAAAGGAAAAAATAAAGGCGAAGTTCTCTGAAATAGACCGAGATTCTGTGAAGTAACGATTAAGGTCAGTTCCTGTTCTGGCATATAGCTTGCGTAAAACAATCTGCCAGCTTTGATGACATAACCCAAGATTGCAACTATCAAACGTTTTAGGAGCTTTGCCCCAGCGATGACTAAAACTGCTTTTGGCCCCGATGCCTGTTCTTCACAGGATGATGGCCTACTCAATGCCCTGCTTAATGCCCTGCCCGATGGCGTCATAATGGTCTCTCCTAGCGGCGCTGTACTCCACGCCAATCAATATGCTAAGGGGCTGTGCCAGCAGCTAACCTCTGTCGCCCACAGTGTTCAACCCCTGCCCCTCTCGGTCTGGCGGATTTGCGAAGCCTTGATCGAGAGCCGGGAACTGTTTCCCAATCGTTTTTTTGTCATTGAAGATGAAATTCAAACCGTTGCAGAGACAACTCTGCGGATTCGCGTGCGCTGGATGGATCAAGGTGCGGTAGAGTATCCCTGCCTGTTGGTGACCTTAGAAGATCGCCATCAGTCGGCTAAAAGTGCCGCGATCGTCGAGGCCCAGCGCTATCATCTGACCCAGCGCGAAAAGGAGGTGTGGCTGCTGCGCCGCATTGACTGCGACTACGAAACCATTGCTCAGCGGCTGTACATCTCCGTTAACACGGTGAAGAAGCATCTCAAAAATATCTACGCTAAACGCAGCCAGTTTATAAACGGTTGCCTGCCAGCCTAAGGGTGAGGCTCGCGCAGCCGCCATTCCCTGCCATAAGATAGAAGCACCGGTGGGAGCAAAGACTGGCGATCG